>CAYRNH010000152.1:0-6382 GCA_964425515.1 uncultured Thiotrichaceae bacterium
CATTCGAAGACGATGCCGGCGCATACGACCAGAAAGACGCCGCCGGATTCATCAAGCTCAACGCGCTGCGTCTGCGTATTGCGGCAAAGCTCAAAAAATAAAGCTTTAAAAAATTGCACCACAGAGGCACAGAGAATACGGAGAACTGCTTTAGTTAAAAGCTTACT
This sequence comes from uncultured Thiotrichaceae bacterium, assembly GCA_964425515.1. Lineage (GTDB taxonomy): Bacteria > Pseudomonadota > Gammaproteobacteria > SZUA-229 > SZUA-229 > JASBSR01. Next base: position 168 of record CAYRNH010000152.1, read on the forward strand.
TCTTTGTTTTAATACTAAAGAATAGCTTTTCTCTGTGTACTCTGTGTCTCTGTGGTTCAGCCTATATGTTTTTAGCTTCTATCTTTGCGGTTTCGCTTCGAATTGTTTAGCGTTATTCTTGTCCCAGATCATGCTAGCCAGATCATGGAATGGAGTACGCTTAAACGATGAAATATATCCGCCCCTTCTCAGAAATTCGTAATACCGATGTCGCCAGCGTGGGTGGTAAAAATGCCTCGCTGGGTGAAATGGTCAGCCAGTTATCCCAGAAAGGTGTGCGAGTGCCGGGTGGTTTTGCCACCACGGCGGAAGCGTATCGGCAATTCCTTGAATATAACCAGCTGGATAAAAAGATTGCCCAGGAGCTGGAGCAGTTAAATACCACCGATGTCACCGCGCTCGCCGAGAGTGGTAAAAAAATTCGCAACTGGGTGATGCACGGGACTCTGCCGCCTGAGCTGGTAACAGAAATTACCGAAGCTTATCAGCAGATGGCCGCCGAGTACGGAGCTGACCCCGCGGTGGCGGTGCGCAGTTCTGCCACCGCCGAAGATTTGCCCGGCGCCTCGTTTGCAGGTCAGCAGGAAACCTACCTGAACATCAGCGGGCTGGATAATTTACTGGTGGCCTGCAGACGTGTGTTTGCCTCTTTATATACCGACCGTGCAATTTCTTATCGTGTTGATAAAGGTTTTGAGCACAGCACGGTCGCACTGTCTGTTGGTGTGCAGAAAATGGTGCGTTCAGATCTGGCTGCTTCCGGCGTGATCTTTACCCTGGATACAGAAACCGGTTTTCGCGATGTAGTGTTGATTACATCGTCGTACGGGCTCGGTGAAAATATCGTTCAGGGCATGGTCAACCCCGATGAGTTCTATGTGTATAAAAATACCATGAAAGACGGCCATCGCCCGATCCTTCGTCGGGAGCTGGGCAGCAAAGCCATCAAGATGATTTACGGCAAGGATTCCAGCACCGGCTTATCAACACACAATGTTTCTGTGACAGAAGCGCAGCGCAGACAGTTTTCGATCAATGATGATGAAGTGCTCGAACTGGCACGCGCCGCTATGACTATCGAACAGCACTACCAGAAACCCATGGATATCGAATGGGGTAAAGATGGCGAGAGCGGTGAGTTATTTATTTTGCAGGCGCGACCGGAAACCGTGCAATCTGCACAGACGGATCGTTCACACGCCGAAGTATTCCACATCAAGGAACGTGGCGATGTGCTGTGCACAGGCAAAAGTGTGGGCAATCGTATCGCCGCAGGCAAGGCGCATGTCATTAATGAAGCAGCCTCGATGCACGAGCTGCAACCCGGCGAAATACTGGTTACCGACAGCACCGATCCGGACTGGGAGCCGGTAATGAAAATTGCCGGTGCGATTGTGACCAATCGCGGTGGTCGCACCTGCCATGCTGCGATCGTTGCGCGCGAACTGGGTATTCCGGCCATCGTCGGTTGTGGCAATGCAACTCGTAAAGTTGCCAGCGGTACACCGGTTACAGTGTCCTGCGCCGAAGGCGACGCGGGTTACGTGTATAACGGTGAGCTGGAATATACACATGATGAGATTGATTACGGCACGCTGGGAAAACCGAAAACGCGTATCATGTTGAATCTGGCGAATCCTGAGATGGCATTTGAATTGGCGGACATGCCTGTCGATGGTGTGGGTCTGGCGCGACTCGAGTTTATTATCAATAACACCATTCGCGTGCATCCGCGTGCTCTGCTTGAGTTTGACAAACTCGATGCCGATTTGCAGAAAGTCATCAGGCGCGAAACCTCCGGTTATTCCGATCCGGTCAGTTTTTATGTCAAAAAACTCGCCGAAGGTATCGGCACCATCGCCGCTGCGTTTTATCCGCGACAGGTGATCGTGCGCCTGTCCGATTTTAAATCTAATGAATACGCCAGCCTGATCGGTGGTGAGCAGTTTGAACCCAAAGAAGAAAACCCGATGATCGGTTTTCGCGGTGCTTCGCGTTATCCATCGGAAGGATTCAAGCAAAGTTTTGCGCTGGAGTGCGAAGCGCTGTTGCGCGTGCGCGAGACCATGGGGCTGAACAACGTCGACATTATGATACCGTTTACGCGCACGGTTGAAGAAGGCCAGCGTGTGCTCGAACAGATGGAGCAGAACGGATTAAAGCGCGGTGAAAACGGACTGAAAATATTTATCATGTGTGAAATCCCGGCGAACGCGTTACTGGCAGATCAGTTTCTCGAATACTTCGATGGTTTTTCGATAGGCTCGAACGACCTGACTCAGCTGACCCTTGGCGTGGATCGTGACTCGGGTATCGTCACCTCATTCGATGAACGCAATGAAGCGGTGAAAATGTTGATGCAGATGGCGATCACAGCCTGCCGTGCGCAGAATAAATATGTTGGTATCTGTGGACAGGCGCCTTCGGACTATCCAGAGATCACACGCTGGCTGGTCGAGCAGGGTATATCATCCATTTCGCTGAATCCCGACAGTGTGTATCAGATGATACAGGAAGTACTGAAGGTCGAAGCTGGAACCTGATTGTTTGTGATTTAGCGCTGAGCGAGGCGGGCAGCTTTTAGCTGTCCGTTTTTTTATACGGCGTTCGTTGGGGGTGAACTGCCACGGCCAATGGCTGTCGAAGCGGCAACAACACAGCACCGAGACTGGTACCACATGCAGGAACAGGATAAGTTTGAAAAAAACTGGCACCGTAGTGAATTACTGAGTCTGCTTTCCACCAGCGGCGCGCTGGCCGGGCTGAGTATTACGGTGGTTGCATTGATGAACACCATCAATAAGGCGCAGGCGTCGGTCTCGATCGTCGACAATATTTTCGGGCTTTGTGCCGCGATCTTTTTGTTGTGTACTTATTTGATTTTCTGGGCTTTGAGGACTCGCAGCGAGGCCCGCGCTACGCGCTTGACCAAGTTGCTCGAAGGCCTGTTCTTATTTGCCCTGTCCAGCATGATTATCGCGACCTTTCTTATGCTTTATACAATTTGGTAATAATAAAAAAGGTGTTTGATAACTATGATACAGATAAATTATCCATTCTGTAATAATGCACGCAAATCGATGATTGCAGCGTTCACTCTGGAGATATAATTTGCCATGGTGAGCGAATAGTTAGCGGTTATACCAAACCCTTTTCCATTTAACACCATTGGTGAAAAGGTAGGTCCTTGCGCCTCTCTTAGCTCGCTGATAATTTGCTCAACGGAAGGTTTTGCATTCTTTTTTCGCAGCACCGAATCGAAATCCACATTAATCGCCGATAAAATATGATAAAGCGCCCATGTAGAACCGCGGGCCTCATAGAAAATATCATCAATTTTCAACCAGGGCGTTTTCACCGTAACTGTGTTGCTCGTAGCGGTAGACTGCCTGGCGGCACTGTCACCGGCCAGATCAGTATTGACTCTTAACTGGCCGACACTGGCTGACAATCGTTGAGATAAACTTCCAAGTCGCTGGCTGACTACAGTGAGGTATTGCGCCAGGTTATCTGCTCGCGCGTAAAACTGTGTTTTCGCATCCTGTTGTTTTGCCAGTCCATCTCGATAGCGTTTCAGTGCTGCAATCGCTTTTCGATATTCGCGCTCTGTAAAAAGCCAGGAATTATTGTCGTAATTAAATTTTGGGTCTGCAATGGCAAGGTCCGGGTTCTCGATAGATTGAGATTGAGAGCGCGAGAAATAATTACGCAATGCAGAGGTGCCGTCGCGTAGCATCACCAGCGCGCCGAATTCCCAGTTGGGTATATTATCCATAAAGACCCCCGGCGGCGTGATATCGTTGGAAAGATAACCTCCTCGTTTATACAGAAGAGTATCGCCAATATGGATCAGGGCCGTGGTATATGTATACCCGGTTATATCAGAAGCAGATTCTTTATGTGCATCCTGGGCGGCAACTTCCTGTACATTGAAGATGGCGGGTTCTTCGCTCCAGTAAAACAGAAAAAAACTAACTACCAGAAAATAGACGACTACCAAAGATGACAGGATTCCACCAACAAGGCCGTAACGATGTTCTGTAAAATATCGAGCGAATTTGTCAGAAAATTGACCAAATTGCATAATGACCTCGCATATATGTATAACAGTGTTATTTGGTGCCTGGATCGGTATTTTTAAAGGCCTGGCGGCCGGATTTTAATTAATCACTTGCTCGCCTGTTTTGTGCATTGATCCGGGCTAAGCGAATTATACACGAAGTCAGGCATCCAGTGCCCTGGTCCATACTGAGGTAAGTATGCCATTTATATTTTCTTCTATATTTTCCCCATGTGCGAGCATGATCCTTTCAGCGTTCCAGTCGAGGATTTTGTACAGACCTTTTTGTTCCTGGATAAAGGTGATGGAGTGATTAAAAAGCAATCCCTCAGTCACCTTTAATTGTCTTCCGCAGTGCCCGTCCCCGCAGCGGCATGACTGTTTGGTAGTGGCTTGATTGGGCTTGCCAGGTTGGCTCGTCGAAAGAATTTAAAAAAGATGACATTGGGGGATTTTTAATCCTTATGTCACTTTTTTTAACATTAAATGAAATAAGGTCTGTGGGGTGGCAATGAAACGTTTAATCTGGGGCGTAGTGCGTATTGACAGTATTGGTTGTTGCTGCGTGCAATGCACAAGCTAACACTTCACCTTACAACTTGCCATGGCGAAGCGCTTCGCCATGAAAACCCGATTTTTTATTTTGCACATGACATCAGGCATTCTTCGCCTGTACCGTTGCTCTGATAAATAACGAAACTGTGATCACGCAGGTTCGCCTTCAACGTTAAGCTTATTTCTTGATGCTGCCAGGTAATATGTAATAACTCAGGCTCGGTGTCGATAAGGTTCATCTCACCATTGAATGCCGGCGAAGTGTTGCGTAGCCGAATCAATTTGAGCTGGTCTAGTACAATGGCGCGCTCCAGACCGGACTCGATATCGATCATTTTTAAAGTGGTGCGATTAATCTCCTTGTGCCCTGCAGTACGCCCCCTGTCTGCTGCTGCATAGTCGTTAGTGCCTGCAAATATATCCAGGTACCATACCTGTGGTGTGCCGGGCATAAACATCTGAATGGCGCGGGCCAGACGCAGCTTTTGCTCGTCCTCTCCAAGGGCGCTAAAGAATGTCGCATTGACCTGATAGTAGTCGATCTTCTTGCCGTCAGCATTGTACAAATTCTTGGTCAGGCCCCCGCGTTCAATAATACGCTCGATAGTAGCGTCGACCTGTTCATCGCTCAGAAGTCCCGGTCGAAATGAGCCGTTGACCTGCTTACCTTTGAGGTCAAGCACCGGGATGCCATCATGACAGCCGAGCATGTTAATGGTGTGCAACCCTTTTGCACGGATATCCGATATCCAGCGTAATAAAGCCGCATTATTGCCCTCATCAAGGGCGTTGATCACGAGTCCCGGAAAAAAGAAGTCATAGATGGGATAACCTTTTTGCGCAATCTCTTCATGGATGCCGGCACCGTATTCGGTATGTATCTCGGGCAGGATGATGAGTCCATACTTCCGGGAGATATCTCGCAGACGTTCCAGGTAATCCCAGGTACCAGGGCGGTTGAAAAAATTCGCCTTCCCGGGTTCCTTATGCAGATAAGCGAAAGCATCCAGACGGATTATTTTGGCACCGTACTCGCTGAGTTTTCGAAGTGTTTTATCATAGAAATTCCAGACCGTTTCAGAACGGGCGTTCAGATCCATCTGACCCAGGTATTCACGCTTGCGGCGAACCGCTTTGAGAACCTCATCCTTGAATTGGTCGATGTTTTCAATATCTTCAATGTCAATAGATTCCAGCCGTCGTTTACTTTTAATGACGACCTTGACGTGATCTGCGATTTTCGCAGCAAGCTGTTCATCCATCCCCTCAATAGACGCGAAGTCCAGGGCTGTTATCTCATCGAAGTCCACTTTTTGATAAAAGGTATTCCAGTAAGGCTTGCTAGTGCCATCCGGGAGAATAATGGTCAGAATCGGCAAGCCGGGCTTTCTCATAAAAAGCCTGTCCAGGTATTCTTTATCCGGTATAAGGATACCCTGCTCATCAATAGTGCCATAACCCTTCCAGAATTCATTCCAGTCGATGAAAAAATCCCTGTAGGGTGATGCATCACCATTGTGCAACAAATCAACGAACTGTGGAGAACGTACGGATAGGTGATTGAGTACCAGATCAAGCTTGACCTGAATGCCAAGCTCGC
>CAYRNH010000153.1:0-6348 GCA_964425515.1 uncultured Thiotrichaceae bacterium
TCGTTAGACTCTGATTGTCTCAGAACTTTATTATCGGATCATATATAGATCGCATAGCCCCGGCAGCACAGAATCCATGAACACTTCAGTCACCAGATACCTTGCGGTCATTATTGCGGCCGTATCATTATTGCTTAGTCAGAATACCTGGGCAGCGTATGCTATGGCCATGGGCTACACGCCAAAGTACGCTCAGCATTTTGATCATTTTGACTATGTAAACCCGAATGCACCTAAAGGCGGTAATCTGGTGCTGCGCGGTCGTGGCAGTTTTGATAGCCTGAATCCATTTTTGCTGAAGGGCGTATCGGCTGAAGGACTGGGTACCCTGGTGTTCGAATCCCTGCTGGAGCGAAGCCTTGATGAACCCTTCAGTGAGTATGGTTTGCTGGCCGATAATTTCTGGCAGGCAAAAGATGGCTTATCAGCTACTTTTCATATCAATCCGAAAGCCCGGTTCTCAAACGGCAAGCCGGTAACTGCTGAAGATGTGAAATTTTCGTTCGATACTCTGATGAGTGACAAAGCGCATCCGCAATTTCGTTTCTATTATGCGGATATTAAGTCTGCCACAGTTGTAAACAGGTTAACGGTGCGGTTTAACTTCAGAAAGAAGAATCGAGAACTACATCTGATTGTCGGTGACCTTCCAATTTTTTCCCGCGACTGGTTGCACGGCAAGCCCTTCGATAAAACCAGCAGATTAATACCCATTGCCAGCGGCCCGTATGTGGTAGATAGCTATCAGGTCGGTAAATTTATTCGTTACAAACGCAATCCGAATTACTGGGCGAAAGATCTTCCGGTGCGTAAGGGTATGTATAATTTCGATACCGTTACATACAAGTACTATAGGGATTCGACGGTTGCGCTGGAGGCGTTCAAGGCTGGAGACTTCGATTTCTTTTTTGAGAACTCATCCAAGAGCTGGGCGCGCGACCATGTTGGCCCGCAATACGATTCGGGGAAAATAATAAAAACCGAGTTAAGCAATAGCAATGATGCAGGCATGCAGGGTTTCGCGATGAATACCCGGCGCAGCAAGTTCAAGGATGTGCGTGTGCGCAAAGCGTTAGCTCTGGCATTTGATTTTGCCTGGTCGAACAAACATTTGTTCTACAACCAGTATGTGCGTAATAACAGTTATTTCAGTAACACCAAACTGGCAGCAACCGGTTTGCCGAAAGGCAAAGAGCTGGCCTTGCTCAACAAATATCGTAAGCAATTACCAGCCAGTGTTTTTAATACGGTCTGGCATGCGCCAAATACAGATAAACCGGGTTCACTGCGAAAAAATTTATTAAAGGCGCGTGATCTTTTGGCTGATGCTGGCTGGACCGTGCAGGATGGGGTGCTTAAAAATGCTAAAGGCGAGCCTTTTATTCTCAATGTATTGCTGGTGCAAAAAGCATTTGAACGAGTTTTTGGTCCTTATGCGAGAAATCTGAAACGCCTTGGTATTCAGACAAATTACCGTACGGTTGATCCTACTTTGTATCAGCGCCGAGTAGATAATTTCGATTTTGATATGGTAGTTGTCAGTTTTCCTGAATCGATGTCGCCGGGTAATGAATTGCGCAATATGTTTACTTCGGAATCAGCCAATAAAAAAGGTTCGTCCAATCTGCCGGGTATTCATAGCCCTGTAGTCGATGCGCTGGTCAATAAAGTGATCAATGCAGAGAATCGCGCGCAGCTAGTAGTCGCGACACATGCATTGGACAGAGTGTTGTTGGCGGGTGAATATGTAGTGCCTAACTGGTATATCAATAAACATCGCATTGCCTACCGTAACGTGCTGGCTATGCCCTCGGTTGTGCCATTGTATTATGACCCGATCACCTGGCTGCTCAAAGCCTGGTGGTGGAAAGGACCAGGAAAATAGATGTTAGCTTATATCGTCAAACGCCTGCTGCTAATGATTCCGACTCTGTTCGGTGTCATGCTGGTGACCTTTGCGGTGACCCAGTTTGTGCCCGGTGGCCCGGTTGAACAACTGGTCTCGCAGCTAGAAGGCAAAGGGCACATGGGTGAGGTGAGCAGCGGTACCCAGGGCCTGTATCGTGGTGCCACTGGCCTTGATCCGGAACGCATCAAGGAGATTCGCAAACTCTATGGTTTTGATAAGCCGGTGTACGAGCGCTTTATCACCATGATGAAAAACTACCTCAGTTTTAACTTCGGCGATAGTTACTTTCATAATGAATCGGTGGTCAAGCTGGTGATGTCCAAGCTGCCAGTGTCGATCAGTCTGGGTATGTGGACGTTTTTTATTGTTTATCTCACCTGCATTCCACTGGGTATTGCCAAAGCGGTGCGTGATGGTACGAACTTTGATGTGGCTACCAGTACTCTGATTTTAATCGGTTATGCGATACCGGGTTTTGTGTTAGGCATTACTTTGCTGGTTCTGTTCGGTGGCGGCAGTTTCTGGGACGTGTTTCCGCTACGAGGTATAGTCTCCGACAACTGGCACAATCTCGACTGGTTTCACAAAATAACCGATTATCTCTGGCACATGACCTTGCCTGTTATTTCTTCGGTGATTGGCAGTTTTGCGGTCATGACCATGCTTACCAAAAACAGCTTTATCGAAGAAATTCGTAAACAATATGTGCTCACTGCACGTGCCAAAGGCCTGACCGAAAATGCAGTGCTGTACAAACACGTGTTTCGCAATGCGATTATTCCACTTATTACAGGTTTCCCGTCAGCGTTTATTACAGCATTTTTTACCGGTAGCCTGTTGATCGAAACTATATTCTCACTCGATGGGCTTGGTCTGCTTTCATATGACTCGGTATTAAAACGGGACTATCCTGTTGTATTAGGTACATTGTATATGTTCACGTTGCTGGGTCTGGCAGCTAAATTAATTGCGGATATCAGTTATGTTCTGATTGATCCACGCATTCATTTTGATTCGGTTGATAATAAGTGAGTGTGATGGCTGAGCGGAAAAAATACCTTTCACCGGGGCAGCGCGCCTGGTTGCGTTTTAAAAGCAACCGCCGTGGTTATATCAGTCTCTGGATATTCAGTATTATATTTGTACTCAGTCTGTTCGCGGAAGTATTGTGCAACGACAAGCCGCTGGTCGTGTATTACAATTCATCGTTTTATTTCCCGGTGCTTAAGGCCTATCCTGAAACGACTTTTGGTGGAGACTTCAAAACTGAGACTGACTATGCAGATGATTATATACATAAGCGGATAACAACGAATGGTAACTGGATTATCAATCCACCCGACCCGTATAGTTATAATACGATTAACTTTGACAGCAACCTGGCCAATCCGGCGCCGCCATCATCGCAAAACATTCTTGGTACAGATGATCGAGGCCGTGATGTGCTGGCGCGACTGGTGTATGGTTTCCGAATTTCGGTACTGTTTGCTTTTGCGCTGACCACTGTCGGTGTTCTGATCGGTATTGCTGCGGGAGCAGTGCAGGGATATTTTTCAGGCAGGCTGGATTTGTTTATGCAGCGCGCGATTGAAGTCTGGTCTTCAATGCCGGAATTATACTTGCTGATTATCTTCGCTTCTATTTTTCAACCCAGTATCTGGTTGTTGATTATATTATTATCCATGTTCGGCTGGATGGGGTTGTCGGATTATGTGCGCGCTGAATTTCTGCGCGGTCGTAATATGGATTATGTGCGTGCAGCACGCGCCATGGGCCAATCTGATTTTACAATCATACGACGTCATCTACTCCCCAATAGCATCACGCCAGTGATTACGTTTTTACCTTTCCGCATCAGTGGTTCGATACTGTCGTTGACCAGTCTGGATTTTCTTGGTCTCGGTGTACCGCCCAGTACGCCCAGTCTCGGCGAGCTGTTGTCGCAAGGTAAAGAAAATATAGAAGCCTGGTGGCTGTCGTTAAGCACATTTATTGTACTGGTAGGCACCTTGATGCTGCTGATCTTTATTGGTGAAGCATTGCGTGAAGCGCTGGACACAAGAAGAAACTGATATGTCAGAGCCTTTAATTAAAGTTGAAAACCTGTCGGTCACTTTCAAAACCCAGATGGAAGATGTTGAAGCGGTGCGCAACATCAGTTTTGAAATCGGTAAAGGTGAAAACCTGGCGCTTGTTGGTGAATCTGGTTCAGGTAAATCGGTGACTGCACTGTCATTATTAAAATTGCACGATGAAAAACAGGTGAGTTATCCAACAGGTTCAATTCATTTTGCGGGCAAAGATCTGATACAGCTGAGTGATGCAAAAATGCGCGCTGTTCGTGGTAGTGAAATATCCATGATTTTTCAGGAACCCATGACATCATTAAATCCGGTGTATCCCATTGGTGCACAAATTGAAGAAGTGTTGCTATTGCATAATGTGATTACGCGTGCAGTTGCACATAAGCGCGCCATAGCTTTACTGGATCGAGTGGGTATACGGCAGCCCGAAAAACGTATTAATGAGTTTCCACACAGATTGTCTGGCGGTCAGCGTCAACGTGTGATGATCGCGATTGCGCTGGCCTGTGATCCTGTTTTGCTGATTGCTGATGAGCCGACAACCGCACTCGACGTCACTATCCAGCAACAAATTTTAGATTTGTTAAAAGAACTACAACAGGAAATGGGTATGTCAGTGTTGCTGATTACCCACGACCTGAATCTGGTGCGGCGTTTTGCATCGCGTGTCTGTGTGATGCAGCGAGGTGAGATAGTCGAGCAGGGTGACAGGCAGGATATATTCGAACATCCTAAACACGCGTACACACGATTTTTGCTGGACAGTGAACCGGATAAAACAATTGCCAGTATTCAGCCGCAGGATGAAATTATTCTGGAAACAAAAAATCTGCACTGTCACTTTTCGATCACAAGCGGATTTTTCAAGCGTCAGGTCGACAGCATTCGTGCGGTTGATGATGTGAGCCTGCAATTACGTTCTGGTGAAACGCTGGGTATCGTGGGTGAATCCGGTTCTGGTAAAACAACCCTGGGCATGAGCTTGCTGCGACTGGTTGAATCCAGCGGTATGATTCGTTATCGCGAACACGAAATTTCCGGTTATCGAGAAAAACGTATCCGGCCTTTGCGCAAAAACTTTCAGGTTGTGTTTCAGGATCCTTATTCTTCCTTGTCACCGCGCATGACCGTGGAACAGATTTTAAGCGAAGGTCTGCTGCTGCATTATCCGCAGCTCGATAAACAGCAGCGTTATGATCGCATCATGAAAATTCTCGATGAAGTTGGCCTGGATGAGGACGTGTTATGGCGCTATCCGCATGAGTTTTCGGGTGGTCAGCGACAACGTATCGCGATTGCGCGTACCGTAATTCTGGAGCCGGAAGTGATTCTGCTCGACGAACCCACCAGTGCGCTGGATGTTTCGGTACAAAAACAGGTGCTGGGCTTGCTGGCCGATCTTCAGCAAAGACACCAGCTCAGCTATCTGTTCATCAGTCATGATTTACGGGTGGTGCGCGCCATGTCGCATCGAGTGATCGTGATGCGAGATGGCAAGGTGGTCGAAACCGGTGATGTGGATGCGGTCTTCGATCATCCTGCCGAAGACTACACGCGTGCACTGGCACGGGCCTCGCTTTATCACTAAGGCACACAGCCCCTGCTGTGGCGGTCTGTGCTGGCTATTCCCCATAACTATCCCGGTTTAGCTACTGTCTATCCCCAATGAGGCTGTACTCTGTCCTGGCTATACTTGACTGTTTTAGTAGGTATTAGTAGAATTACCCTACTATTTTAGTCAGGAATTCCAGGAGTCCAGCCATGCGTCTATCAACCAAGGGCCGATACAGCGTTACCGCCATGCTTGATCTTGCTATCCACGACAAGGCAGGGTCAGTGACACTGGCCGATATTTCACAATGTCAGGGTATTTCATTATCGTATCTTGAGCAGCTGTTTGCCAAATTACGCAAGCATAAACTCGTCAAGGGTGTGCGTGGTCCAGGTGGTGGTTATCGTCTGGCGCGTCCCGCGGATCAGATCAGCATTGCCGAAATCATCAGCGCGGTCGATGAAAATGTCGACGTGACACGTTGCGCAGGCAAGGGTGATTGCCAGGACGGCGAACAATGTCTGACCCACGAACTCTGGTCTGACCTGAGCGATCGTCTTTACAAGTTTCTGGACAATATCACCCTGGCTCAATTCGTCGATCGTCCCGGAATCCCCGAGCTGTCGATGCAACGCGATAAAATGATCGGTCGTTTCATTCTGGCCCGCAAACAGGCTGAAGCGCTAAATCAGGGCAGAACAAACCGCAATCAGAGTCGTGTCGCATGAACATGCAGCAAAAAGACCATCCCATCTACCTCGACTACAGCGCGACGACGCCGTGCGACGAACGCGTAGTGGCGG
>CAYRNH010000154.1:0-6347 GCA_964425515.1 uncultured Thiotrichaceae bacterium
TCCGGTGCGTCCACCGGCACACGTGAAGCACTCGAACTACGCGACGGTGACAAATCACGCTACGGTGGTAAAGGCGTGCTCACAGCGGTGGCTAATGTCAACGGTGAAATCACCGATAAACTGAAAGGGATGGACGCGCAGGACCAGAGCGCGATCGACAAAACAATGATCGAACTCGACGGCACCGAAACCAAATCACGCCTCGGCGCTAATGCTCTGCTCGCGGTATCGCTGGCAAACGCACACGCAGCCGCGGACGAAAACAAAAAGCCGTTGTACGAAAATCTGGGTTCGGGTAAATATTTGATGCCGGTACCGATGATGAATATCATCAATGGCGGTTCGCACGCGGATAACAGCGTCGATATGCAGGAGTTCATGATCATCCCTGCAGGCGCGCCCAGTTTCCGTGAAGCGTTGCGTTATGGTGCGGAAGTTTTTCACACCCTGCGTTCGGTGCTGCATGCCAAAGGCATGAATACCTCGGTGGGTGATGAAGGTGGTTTTGCGCCGAACCTGTCATCCAACGAAGAAGCGGTTGAAGTTATTTTAACGGCGATCGAAAAAGCCGGTTATGTCGCGGGCAAAGATATTTATATTGGGCTTGATGCAGCCAGTTCAGAATTTTATAAAGACGGTGTTTACGATCTGGCTTCGGAAGGCAAAAAATTTAATGCCGAAGAATTTACCGATTATCTCAGTAACTGGGTGGATCAGTATCCGATCATCAGTATCGAAGACGGTCTCGATGAAGGCGACTGGGATGGCTGGGCGTATCACACAGAAAAACTTGGCGAACGTATTCAGCTGGTAGGTGATGATCTGTTCGTCACCAATACCAGCATTTTCAAACGCGGCATCGACAATAACATCGCCAATTCAATCCTGATCAAGCTCAACCAGATCGGTACCCTGAGCGAAACTCTGGACTGTATAAACATGGCACACGCAGCCGGTTATACCACGGTGATTTCGCATCGTTCGGGCGAAACCGAGGACAGCACCATTGCCGACCTGGCGGTAGCGACCTGCGCTGGCCAGATCAAAACGGGATCACTGTCACGTTCTGATCGTATCGCCAAATACAACCAGTTGTTGCGCATCGAAGAAGCACTGGGTGCATCGGCGTCGTATGCTGGCATAAAAGCCTTCAGGCAGATGGGCTGAAGGATTGACTAACTCGCGCTAGCCTCAGTGTGAAAATTATCATCGTCATTCTGCTGGTGTTGCTTGTGATGCTGCAATACCAGGTCTGGCGGGGCGAGGGCGGCATTCCTGAAGTCGTCAAGCTGGAAAACGAAACAGTCACAGCACAACAGAATGTTGCACGCTTACAGGAGCGCAACAAGGCGCTTGAGGCCGAAGTGCTGGATCTCAAAACAGGTCTGGAAGCGATTGAAGAACGTGCTCGCAACGACCTTGGCATGATTCGCAAGGACGAGGTGTATTACCAGGTGATTGAAGACAGCGCAGACGATGCCAAAGACGCGAACAAGGATGATAAGACCCAGGGTAAGGCGCAGAACAAGGCGAACGACGTAAAGCCAGGGGCTGCTGCGAAACCGTGAGTACAACGCATCGTATATGGGCTGTGGTGCCGGCAGCGGGCATCGGTAAACGTATGCAGTCCACACTGCCCAAACAATATCTCAAACTCAATGGCACCCCTGTTTTGCAGCATTGTCTGCAGCATCTGCTCGATATTCCGCGCGTCACCGGACTGGTGGTTGCGATACGCGATGATGATCAACACTGGAGCGGTATCAAGCTCGCCACGGACAAGCCTGTCATAGTGGTTCAGGGTGGCGCTGAACGCTGCGATTCGGTATTAAGCGCACTGCAATCCTTGCCACAGCAAACATCGTTCAATGCCGAACAGGACTGGGTGCTGGTGCACGATGCGGTACGCCCCTGTGTGCGGCATGACGATATCGAACGTTTAATCGATGCGGTTGGCACTGACCCGGCCGGTGGTTTGCTGGCGATGCCAGTCCGCGATACCATGAAGCGCCAGCACGAAAATGCGACAGTGGCGCAGACGGTCGAACGCGAAGGACTCTGGCACGCGCAAACGCCACAGTTATTTCCATGGCGGATACTGCATCAGGCACTGCTCGATGCGCAGCAGAAAAACTGCTCACTCACCGATGAATCCTCGGCTATGGAAATTGCAGGTTATGCACCACAACTGGTCGAAGGCAGCAGTGATAATATCAAAATCACCCGTGCCGAAGACCTTCGTCTTGCCGAACTTTATCTCGAAGCACAGCAGAAAACGCTATGACCAATAACACGTCTGAAACCGATCTAAACCTTACTGCACTGCCGTTTCGCATCGGCCATGGCTATGATGTGCATCGCTTTGCAGACGAGGCAGAAATGGATGCGCAGGTTACCCTGGGCGGCGTTAAAATTGCGCACAGCAAAAAACTGCTGGCACATTCCGATGGCGATGTATTGATTCACGCGCTGTGTGACGCTCTGCTGGGTGCGATGGCTAAGGGTGATATCGGCCATCATTTTCCGGATACAGATCCTGCTTACAATGGCATCAATAGTGCTGTGTTGTTACAGAAAACATATGAGCTGGTGCAGGAAGCAGGTTATAAAACAGGCAATATAGATATTACAATTGTTGCGCAAAAACCTGTTATGAAAACGCATATTCCGGACATGCGTGCAAAACTGGCCCGGTTATTGAGTATTGATATTGGTCAAATTAATATCAAAGCGACGACAACTGAAGGCCTGGGTTTTAGCGGCAGAGAAGAGGGTATTGCAGTACACGCTGTCGCGATAGTTTACAAATCGTGATTTCATACGAACATAAATCACGTTTTTGCTATAAATACAGTGAAAAAACGAAAAAAATCACCGCAAGGTGTTTACATTATTAAGCGAAAGAGCTAAAACTGCACCAGCAATTTTTCCTCACACCAAAGGGTTCGACTAATGGCAACTAAAAAGAAAGTTTCGAAGAAGAAGACCACTAAAAAAAGAGTAGCAAAGGCTGCCCCTGCTAAAAACATAAAAGCCATTTCTACGGCTTACACCAAATCACAGTTGTACTCGCACATCTCTGAAGAAGCTGGACTGGCACGTAAAGATGTTGCCAAAGTCTTTGAAGTACTTGGCGAAGTTATTGAAGGCCACGTCAAAAGTCGCGGTGCTGGTAATTTCAAGATTCCTGGTCTGCTCAATATCAAGGTCAACAAAAAGCCTGCTACCAAGGCACGTAAAAATGTTCCTAACCCGTTCCGTCCGGGCGAGTTCATGGACGTGGCTGCCAAGCCAGCACGCAAAGTTGTTAAAGTGCTGCCTCTGAAAGCACTGAAAGATATGGCTGCCAAATAGGATTTTTCTGACAGCGACCCCCTTGTAAAAACCCTGTACATGCAGGGTTTTCAAGGGGGTTTTTTACGCCTATGAATAATGCACTGTTATATCTCCACGGCTTCAATAGCTCTCCAGCCTCTTACAAAGCGCAGGCGCTGCTACGTTATATGCGTGAACACGGTCTGGAACAACAGCTCAGTCTGCCGGAAATAAAGCCTTTTCCGGCTGAAGCGCATCAGCAATTACTCGCTGAATATACTGCTCTCAGCGCGCGCTTTGATAATGTCGCGGTTGCCGGCAGTTCACTCGGGGGTTTTTATGCCACGGTGCTGGCCGAGCATTTTGGCTGTCGCGCAGTATTGATCAATCCTGCAGTCAAACCGCATCTTTTGCTGGAAAAATATATCGGCGAGAATGTAAATTATTACAGTGATGTACACTGGCGGCTCGATCCAGAACACATCGAGCAACTACGATCGCTGGACGTAGCGCATGTTACTTCTCCCGAGCGTTACTGGCTGATGTTGCAAACCGGTGATGAAACACTCGATTATCGCGCTGCCGAAGAAAAATATGCTGCCTGTCCAATGCTGATAGAGCAGGGTGGTGATCACAGTTTTACCGGTTTTGAACAGCATATTCCGCAACTGCTCGAGTTTTGCGATATTATTGACCCGAACACATCACATCCACAATAAAACAGGAATCCGTATGTCGCTCGGCCCCGTCATGGTTGATCTCGCAGGTACGGCAATCAGTGCGCTGGAACGAGAGTTATTACTCGCACCCGCCGTCGGTGGTGTGATCCTGTTTACACGCAATTTCGAATCGGTCGAGCAGGTGACCGATCTGGTCGCTGAAATTCACGCACTGCGCACACCACATTTGCTGGTGGCCATCGATCACGAAGGTGGCCGGGTACAACGCTTTCACGAAGGCTTTACCCGTTTACCGCCAGCAGCGGTATTCGGCGAACTATTCAAACATGATGAAAAAGAAGCGCGCCGTTACGCTGAACAAACCGGCTGGTTAATGGCCATAGAATTACGCGCCAGCGGCATTGATTTCAGTTTTGCGCCGGTGCTCGATCTGGCGCACGGTCTTAGCGGTGTGATCGGTAACCGTGCTTTTCACAGCAAGCCGGAGGTCGCCGCAACCCTGGCCTATGCTTATATGCGTGGCATGGATAAAGCCGGCATGCCAGCGGTGGGCAAACATTTTCCTGGGCATGGCGGGGTCGCGGAGGATTCACATCTCGCGCTACCGATTGATAAACGCGAACTTGAAGCATTGTTGAAAGAAGATATCGTGCCGTTTGAACGTATGATCAACAACGGTCTGCACGCCATCATGCCGGCACACGTGATTTATGAGAAAGTGGATGACAAACCGGCCGGGTTTTCCAGTATCTGGCTGCAGGACATTTTGCGTGACCGACTCAAGTTTCAGGGTGTTATTTTTAGCGATGACCTGACCATGGAAGCGGCCAGCATTGCAGGTGGCTATTCCGAGCGCGCCGACCTCGCGCTGGAAGCGGGCTGTGATATGGTGCTGGTGTGCAACCATACCGAAGGCGCGGTCGAAGTGGTTGAGCATTTAAAAAATTATACAGACCCTGCTTCACAGCTGCGCCTGACGCGCATGCACGGCAGGGGCGAAATTAAACGTGCGCAGTTACACGCAGATCCACTCTGGAAACAGACTGCGCAAATGGTGGCGAAACTGGACGAATCGCCGTGGCTGGAAATGGATGTTTAATAGTAGTTACAAAACATAGTTGGAGAAATATCATGGCGAATGAAGGTTATCACGAAGAAATTACAGACCTCAGCGATGAAACCCGCGATATGCATCGCGCTATTACATCATTGATGGAAGAACTGGAAGCGGTGGACTGGTACAATCAACGCGTCGATGCCTGCAAGGACAAAGAACTGAAAGCCATTCTTGCGCACAACCGCGATGAAGAAAAAGAACACGCAGCCATGGTGCTGGAATGGATACGACGCAAAGATCCGCGCATGGATAAGGAGCTCAAGGATTATCTGTTCACTGATAAACCGATTGCGCACGAATAATCAAACACGCTGTAAATTATCATTGTCGCGTATAAAAAATTAAATATACAATCTGAATTGTTGAATCTTTATGGAAACACCTGTAATAGAAAATGAAATCAGCATGGCCGAAGTGCTGCCTCGTGCGCAATTGATATTTGATGCGCCAACCATCTCCTATGCCATGGACGTGCTCGCGGACAAACTTGAAGCGCGGCTGAGCAAATCGAATCCTCTGATGCTGTGCGTGATGAATGGCGGTCTTATTTTTACCGGGCATCTGCTCACACGTTTGCAGTTTGATATGGATATCGATTACCTTCACGCGACACGCTATCGAAACCAGACCACGGGTGGCGACACGATCAACTGGATCGCAGAGCCACGTCTTTCACTGGAAGGCAGAACAGTGGTGATTTTAGATGACATACTCGATGAAGGTGTCACGCTCAGCGAAATCGTCAAATACTGTAAAGCCCATGGCGCGAAAGAAGTCGTCAGTGTGGTATTGCTGCGCAAAATACACGAACGCACGATCAAAGGTGTGGATTGCGATTACACCGCACTGGAAGTTGATGACCTGTATGTGTTCGGCTTTGGTATGGATTACAAAGGCGGCCTGCGCAACCTGGATGGCATTTATGCCATCGAATATTAAACGGCATTTTGAAATGAAGCATTGCCTGATGTTGCTGGATTTATGCAAATGAAAATCGCAATCATCGGCGGCAGCGGTCTTGATAGCATAGACAATCTCAAGGTATTGCGCAGCGAACAGTTTGATTCGGCGTATGGCGCACCCTCAGGTCCGGTTACTTTCGGTGAAATCAACGGCGCTGAAATTGTGTTCATGCCGCGCCACGGCAGCGAACACAGTATTCCGCCTCACAAAATAAATTATCGCGCCAATATCTCAGTATTAAAACAGCTGGGCGTTACGCATATTATTTCTAT
>CAYRNH010000155.1:0-6337 GCA_964425515.1 uncultured Thiotrichaceae bacterium
CTACCAACATGCCCATGTGGCGCGGCAAGCTGTTCATCGCGATGTTCCGCAATGCTGGCAGCGTGGCCAATTTCTTCAATCTGCCGCCGAATCGGGTGGTGGAAATGGGCACACAGGTCGAGCTTTGAGCCGAGCCTATCGGGGTGATGTCACAATCAGGATACTGCGCCGCATGTCTTAAATAAGCGTTTTCTGATAGAGTGCGCGTCCTTTTCCACCGTTAAATCCCGCAGGTTTAAGATGTTCAAGCTTGGATGCGCCAGCCGCGTATGCTTTAAAAACGAAATTTTATCGGGCCTCACTGTAGCGCTGGCTCTGGTTCCCGAAGCTGTGGCTTTCGCGTTTGTTGCAGGCGTGAGCCCGTTGGTTGGGCTGTATGCCGCTTTCATGGTGGGGCTGCTGGCAGCGATATTTGGTGGTCGGCCAGGAATGATTTCGGGCGCGACCGGTTCTATGGCGGTGGTGATGGTGGCGCTGGTCGCGCAGCATGGTGTGGAATATCTGTTCGCGACCGTGGTGTTGACCGGGCTGCTCCAGATTGGCGCGGGTCTGCTGCGTCTTGGCAAGTTTATTCGCATGGTGCCACACCCGGTGATGCTGGGTTTTGTCAACGGTCTGGCTATTGTAATCCTGCTTGCGCAGCTGCCGCATTTTCAGGTGATCGGTGCTGATGGTACGAAAGAATGGTTAAGTGGTATGCCGCTGCTGATATTCTCCGGCCTTATTCTGTTCACCATGTTTATTATTTATTTGTTACCAAAGCTCACGGGCGCTTTCCCTGCAGCACTGGCAGCCATTATTGTGGTGAGCCTGTTAGCGTCCGGGCTGCATCTGGATACACCAACGGTTGGTGATCTCGCCAGTATCAAAGGCGGTTTCCCGGTCTTTCATTTACCCGCGGTGCCTTTAACCATCCAGACACTGGTTATTATTTTGCCTTATGCGTTTATTCTGGCTGCGATCGGGTTGATCGAATCTTTGCTGACACTGAGTTTAATTGATGAAGTCACCAACACGCGCGGCCGTGGTAACCGTGAATGCATTGGCCAGGGTATCGCCAATACGGTGACCGGTTTCTTCGGTGGTATGGGCGGTTGCGCGATGATCGGGCAGAGCATGATCAATGTGAATTCGGGCGGGCGTCAGCGCCTCTCGGGTGTGGCTGCCGCAGTATTTTTACTGCTGTTCATTCTGTTTGCATCGCCACTGATCGAACGTATTCCAATGGCTGCACTGGTGGGTGTGATGTTTGTTGTGGTGATCGCCACCTTTGAGTGGTCGAGCCTGCGCATCATGGGCAAGATTCCGGTCACCGATGCCTTTGTGCTGATTCTGGTGTCAGGCGTCACCGTGTTCACCGATCTTGCAGTGGCGGTTGTGGTTGGGGTGATTGTGTCGGCGCTGGCGTTTGCCTGGGAACACGCCAAGCATATCAATCTTAAAACCTACAATGATGACAATGGCTCGCGTGTGCACGAGCTCAATGGACCGCTGTTTTTCGGCTCGGTGAACAATTTTCTGGAGCTGTTTGACCCTGAAAACGATCTGGATGACGTGATCATCGAATTTCAGCATTCACGGGTGGCAGATCATTCCGCAATTGAGGCCATCGATACCCTGGCAGAACGCTACATCCGAGCTGGCAAGACCCTGCATTTGCGTCATCTCAGCGAAGAATGCCGCCAGTTGCTGAAAAAGGCAGGCAATCTGGTTGAGGTGAACGTACTGGAAGATCCTCATTACCATGTTGCTGATGACCTGGTTTCATAGTTGTTCAACAAAAGTGCTGATTGCCATTTTGGGCAATATGACTTCAGATTTGCTTCTGACTTTCACCTGTTTATACCCGGTCTAAATAATCGTTCTGACCAACGGTAGTGTCAGTCTTATGAGCGAATATCAAAAAGTCCTCTAAGTCTATGAAAGATAATCATGCTAACATTGACTATATCCAGTTTAAGGTCTATGAATTACCCATAAAGTTCTCGATTGGTGCACGTGACCAATACAGAGAATATATTAGAAGATACTAATATTAAGATCTGGCTGATAAGTGTGATTGGGGAAGGGAAGATGATCAGCTGAAATGTGCAGATACATATAATAATAAACAGGGCGGCACCAGAATAATGCTGGATGATCAATTACAACAACCGAAAAAGCAGGTGGGGCTTTACCTCGCTACCGATGGTATTGCGGTAGCAGAGGTAACCTGTGCTGGCGATACTCCGCCGACATTGAAATCGTGCGAGTTTATTTCCGCTTCTGATTCCGCAGAGCAGTTAAAACAATTATCGAAACACATCAAAAAGTATGATCTGAAAAATACGCCCTGTGTGGTTGTGCTTGATGACACACAATACAACCTGTTTCAGATGCCACACCCACCGGTAGAGGAAGCCGAATTAGCGTCAGCTCTGCGCTGGAGCATCCGCGATTTAATTAGTTATCCAGTTGAGCAGGCCGTTGTCGATGTGTTCCACGTTCCGGTACAGCAACATCGAGAAGCTAAAATTTATGTTGTTGTTACACCCAAAGAAGAAATTCAGAAAACAGTCAGTTTTATACGCAAGACAGGATTATCACTGTCCACGATTGATATAGAAGAACTCAGCCTGGGTAATCTCATTGAACAAATGCAGGGACAGGCACGTGGAGTGGCTGTAATACATTTTGGTCAGCAACAGGGATCGATAAATCTATATAGTGAATCGGCTTTATATTTGTCACGCAAAATAGATATTGGGCTAATGAGCCTGGAATCAGAGCAGCCACAAGCTGCGATCGAACAGATGTATGAGTCGATTATTCTAGAATTACAGCGCTCACTGGATTTTTATGAAAGTGAGTACGCAAGAACGCCTATCGGCAAACTTGTAGTTGCACCGCGACATCCGATCCTGCAGGGTTTTTGTGATTATGTCAGCCAGCAGACCGGACTCACAACCGAGCTGATGAACCTTTCGCAGATATATTCAGACTCAACCGAACTCAACGATGAAAATCAGGCCAGGTGCCTGCTTGCGATAGCGGCGGCCTCCAGAAAGGCTGTGGTGGCAGCGTAATGCAACAGATTAACCTTTATCAGCGTGAGTTTCATGATGTTCGCGACTGGCGTAAGACCGGTATTGTTGGCGCGGTTGCGCTAACACTGGTGGTGCTTGGTGGGATAAATGCAGTACAGGTATATGAGACGAGTCAGTTACGTGCACAGCTTGATACAAAAGCCAAAAAATTAAAAAACTTTGAGCAATCTTATGATGTGCTTAAGAAAAACGCAAAGCCTAAAGCGCAAGATCTGGCGCTGACCGCTGCACTGGAAAACATAAAGCAAACCAATAGCGAAAAAAGGCGCGCATTAAATTATCTTAGTGGTAATGGTGAGGGAAATACCGTCGGTTTTTCATATCTTTTAAAAGGTTTGGGCAGGGAGCGCGATAGAATAAATAACCTCTGGCTGAAAAAAATAAAGTTTAGTCGCGGTGGTTATGATCTTCATCTTAACGGCAGTAGTTATGAACAGGATTTGTTGCCAAAATTTGTTCAGGGGCTGAGTAGCGAAGCAATATACAAGGATCGTGAATTCAAAGAAATCAAAATATCCAGGTCAGAGGGTGATAAAAAAATAATGGATTTTGTGCTTGATACCCAGTATCAGTCAAATAAAAGTAGTGCTGCTGATAAAAATCAGTCGATCTCATTTTTTATGGCGCGGCTTAAACAGCTGGCCACTGGTGATGAGGTGACCCGGTAACATGGAATCTGTGGTTAAAAAACTTGAGGCCTATATTGATAGCTTATCGAAGCGGGATCAAATCTCACTAGCTATCATAATTTTCGTTGTTGTATTAATGATATGGTTCAAAGCATTCTATGTGCCGTTGAGTAATAATCTTGCCGCTATTAAAGACGACCTTGGAAAAAGTGATACAAGTCTTGTGATTGCTAAGGCAAAAATGAGCGCTCTGCAAAAAAGCATGGGGCAGGACCCAGACCGAGAAAATAAAGAAAAACTTGCTCAATATATTCAGGATGGCAAGAGACTGGATGTGGAACTGGCTAAAACAAGTACTCAAATCATAACTCCACAGGAGATGGTGAAGCTACTTGAGCAGATGCTGAAAAATCAGTCGGGGCTTAAATTTATAAGCCTTAAAAATAAACCAGCAACACCTGAGTTCACAGACACGGGTAATAAATCTGGTAAGAAAGGAGAGCGCGTGAGCTCTATATACAGGCATAGTGTGGTGCTGAAAGTTGAAGGCAGCTATAGCAGCGCGCTGGCTTATATGCAAAAACTCGAAAAATTGCCATGGAGGTTTTACTGGCAGAGAGTCGAGATCGAAACAAAAAAATACCCGACAAGTGTTATTACACTTGAAGTATATACGCTTGGTTTTAGAGAAGGGCTTATTGGTGTTTAGCTATAAACATAAATTTTTGTTGATTGCGATTATGAGCTGCTTAGTAAGCATGTCACCAGCGTTTGCTTCCGGAATGGGGGATCCATTGCGTCCGCCGAGCTATGAAAGGGGTTACGGTGTTAACGGGGCGAGTGCGCCGTCAAAACCGACATGGTGGGTAAACGAAATTTTATTTTCAGGCGGTCGTCGTGTTGCAATTGTCAACAATATTGCAGTAGCAATTGGCGACCACGTGAATGGTGCGAAAGTTATTGACATCAAACCGGAGCATGTTGTGCTTAAGTATAAAAATGGACTAATTAATGCCGGGCTGCATACGATGCGGGTAAAAAAGAAAAATTTAAGAAAACAAATTGACTAGCGATAGACAACTATTATGAATAAAAAACTAAGAATTGCCGGCTTTCTGAGTGTTTTGCCACTCGTTCTTGCTTCCTGTGCAAGTGTTCCGAAGGACGATAATAAGGATTCTGGTCCTGATATGTCAGTTCTTGGTAGCATACAAAGCGCTCTCAATGTAGCCGAAAAACAGGGTAAGCAGTCGCAGGCGAACCAGCTGCCCAATAGCGTCTCAGATGCTTTACTACCTTCAACGCCCGTGAACATGCCTGTAGGTTCAGTCGCCAAGGTCGAGCCGCGATTTGATATTTCAGTCAATCACGCCAATGCAAGATCGTTTTTCATTAGCCTTGTTAAAAACACACCATATAACATGATCGTGCAGCCAGATGTGAAAGGTAAAATCACCCTGAATCTGAAAGACGTCACTATTCCAGAGGTGATGGAAGCAGCATATGACACCTATGGCTATGAATACGAAAAAACGGACCACGGATTCATAGTGCATCCAAATAAAATTCAGTCAAAAATGTTCAAGATAAATTACTTGAATGTCACCAGAGAAGGGGAGTCATCAACGCAAGTGAGTTCTGGGCAGCCTACTGAAACGGATAATACGAAAAAAAGTAACAGTGGTGAAACAAGCAGCGGAAAAACAAAGTCAACACGTGCTGCAAGCAGTATAACTACCGAGTCAAAACTCGATTTCTGGACAGAAATAAAAAATTCACTGCAAAATATTATAGGTACGGGTGATGGTAAGGGTGTGGTTGTTAGTCCGCAATCTGGCCTGGTCATCGTGCGTGGATATCCGGCTGACATTCGTATGGCACGCAAGTACCTTACATCCGCGCAGTTGATTATGCGGAGGCAGGTGATACTTGAAGCGAAAATCATTGAAGTTGAGCTTAAGCATGGTTATCAGCAGGGTATCAACTGGGCTGACCTCAGTAACAGTGGAAACACGTTGATTGGGCAGACTGGCGGCGGCACAATATTGCAGGGTGATGGCATATCGAATAGTCCATCAAGTATTGCAGGTAGTACGGGCAATCTGGATCCGAGCAACTATAGCAAACTCGCATCAAATGCTGTATCAGCGTTCGGCGGTATGTTTACCATGGCTGTCAAATCTGGAAACTTTGCTGCATTTTTCGAATTTTTACAAACCCAGGGCAATATGCAGGTGCTTTCCAGTCCGAGAGTGTCAACCGTAAATAACCAGAAAGCTGTGATAAAAGTAGGGTCGGATGAGTTTTTCGTAACCGATGTTTCAAGCACGACCACATCAGGCGTGGCTACAACAACTACGCCGAATGTCACATTAACACCATTTTTCTCCGGCATATCACTAGATGTAACACCGCAAATCGACGAAAACGGTAAGATCATATTGCATATTCACCCAACGATTAGCGATGTTGTTGATCAGGAAAAAACCATTGCGATCGGGAAAGATGTGCTTTCGCTGCCGCTGGCATATAGCCATGTGAGAGAGTCCGATAGTATAGTTTCTGCGAAAAATGGTGAAATAGTAATTATCGGCGGATTAATGACAGAGAAAGTGATTAAGA
>CAYRNH010000156.1:0-6315 GCA_964425515.1 uncultured Thiotrichaceae bacterium
AAACACGCTCACAGACGATCATGTCTATGTTCAGGACCAGTTGTTCGCGACCCTGGATCCGACCCTGCGCAGCGTGCTGCTGGCCACCGATGTGCACGTGATATTTGCCGATACCGTGGGCTTTATCCGCCATCTGCCGCACGACCTGGTCGATGCTTTCCGTTCCACCCTGCAGGAAACGGTGGAAGCGCATCTGTTGCTGCATATCATTGATGTGGTCGATGAAAATCGCGATGATCATATCGCCGAAGTCGAGTCGGTGCTGGAACAGATCGGCGCCGATAAAATTCCGCGTATACAGATCATGAACAAGATCGATGCCAGCGGCGCACGGCCAAGGGTTGATCTGGACGATGAAGGTCGTGTCCGCCGGGTCTGGTTGTCGGCAGCCAGTGGCGAAGGTGTCGAGCTATTGCAGCAGGTATTGTGTGACTATTTTCGCGAGGAAATGGTGCAGGCTGCTATTCAGCTCAAACCTTCACAGGCACGCCTGCGCGCATTGCTGTTCCAGCTGGGCGCGATTCGGCAGGAAACCATCGATGACAACGGTGAGTTTCACCTCGATATTTCGATAGCCCGACGTGATCTGAATCAGCTCGCAAGACGCGAGCCACAGGTGCTTGAAGCTATGAATACTGTTTTGTCTGGCGTAGCATGAGTAGCTTCGCCAGTAGTCGGCTTGCGGCAGCTGCCCAAGCCACCTAAAATGCCTCGGGTTCGGTGGTCGCGAATCATGCGCACCGAGTATCCTGGGGTTTACACATAATCAAATTTGGGAGTAAGGCATGGCCTGGAATGAACCTGGTGGCAACGGTGATAAAGACCCCTGGGGTAACCGAGGCAAGAATCAGAGTCCTCCTGATCTTGACGAAGTTTTGCGTAATATCCAGAAAAAGTTTGGCACCCTGTTTGGTGGCAAGGGCCCGGGTAGCACGGGCGGTAGTGGTTCTGGCGGTTCGATAGGCGGCTTAAGTTTTGGCCTGGTGATCGGCGTTGTGCTGTGTCTCTGGCTGGCAAGTGGCTTTTATAAAATCGAGTCAGCCGAGCGCGGTATTGTCATGCTGTTTGGTAAGCACGTCAGCACCGCAGATCCCGGTCTGGGCTGGCATATTCCCTATCCAATTGAAAACGTGATCAAGGTTGATATCACCAAGGTGTTCACCATTCCCTTGCGCGCAACCATGTTGACGCAGGATGAAAATATCATCGATATCGAAGGTGATATTCAGTACCAGATTGTCGACCCGGTTAAATATTTATTCAGTGTTCGTTCTCCAGAATTGACACTTTCGCAGGCAGCTGAAAGTGCGCTGCGCCAGAGTATCGGCAGCAGTAAAATGGATTATGTCATTACTGAAGGACGCGGTGAGATTGCAGAGAGAGTGAAAAAACTGACTCAGAGCATTATGGATTCGTACCATTCGGGGCTGGCAGTGAACAAGGTCAACATCAAAGCGGCAAAACCCCCCGATGAGGTTAAAGACGCGTTCGATGATGTGACGCAGTCACGTGAAGATCAAATACGTCTGCGTAATGAGGCCGAAGCTTATAGCAACGAAGTGATTCCAAAAGCACGCGGTGCTGCCGCGCGTAAACGTGCAGAAGCCGATGGTTATCAGCAAGAAGTGATTGCGCGTGCACAAGGTGAGGCCAGACGCTTCACGGAATTATTAAAGGCATACAAAAAAGCGCCCAAGGTGACGAGAGAGCGTATGTATCTTGACATGATGGAGTCGGTGCTTAACAAGAGTTCCAAAGTCATGGTCGATGTTAAGGGAAGCAATAACCTGCTTTACCTGCCACTGGAAAAACTGATGTCGCAGGTCACTGATGATGCGAACTCGAAAAAGAATATAGGCCTGACTGACACCCAGAAAAAAGATGCGCTGCGCCGAGCTAAGCAGGATATTCAGAACAGCGATAATACCCGCACAAGAGGGGCTCAGTAATTATTATGAACATGTTTAAGATAGTTGTACCGCTTGTTGTTTTACTGGTGCTTTCGGCATCGGTATTCACTGTGAGTGAACGTCAGAAGGCCATTCTGTTCCGATTTGGTGAAATCGTGCGATCGGATTACAAGCCCGGCCTGCACTGGAAAATTCCGTTTATCAATAATGTCAAAAAATTTGATGATCGAATTCTGACCGTTGATCGTAAGCCAGAGCGTTTCCTGACGCTGGAAAAAAAGGATCTGGTCGTAGATTCATACATTAAATGGCGTATTTCTGATGTGGCGAAGTATTACAAAACCACACAGGGTATCGAACAGGCAGCTGCGAATCTGCTTTACCAGAATGTTAACAATGGTTTGCGTGATGAATTCGGTAAACGTACTGTGCAAGAAGTCATCTCCGGTGATCGCGCCGATATCATGAGCATCCTGACAGCGCAGGCCTCCAATGCCGCCAGCGAGCTCGGGATCCAGGTGGTCGATGTACGAATCAAGAAAATTGACTGGCCGTCGAATGTTGCTGACTCAGTATACCGACGTATGCGGGCAGAGCGTGAGCGTGTGGCGCGTGATTTCCGTTCCAAGGGCGCAGAAACCGCTGAACGTATTCGCGCAGACGCGGATCGTCAAAGCGCAGTCATTCTGGCTGAAGCTTATCGTGATGCTGAAATAGTCCGTGGCGAAGGTGATGCTAAAGCGACAGAGATATACGCGAAAGCCTTTTCCAAAGATCCGGAGTTTTATAAATTTTCACGTAGTCTGAGCGCGTACAAGCAGAACTTTTCCAGTAAAAGCGACGTGATTCTGTTGCAGCCGGATTCTGATTACTTTAAATATTTCAAGAAATCAATCGCCAGATAATTGTGTTTGCCTGATGGCTGCTATCTTGCTAAACGCTGAACAGGTTTAACATGTTGTGGAATGATTTTATGCGCGCACTGGCGCTGGTGATGGTGATTGAAGGTATTCTGCCTTTTATTAACCCGAATAGCTGGCGCCAGGCGATGGCGCAGGCAGGGCGTTTGTCGGACAATGCGCTCAGGATGATTGGCCTGGTCAGCATGCTGATAGGCGTAGTGGCACTCTATTTTTTACATTGATGAGCACATGACGACGAACAAGCACTGGGTGTTACCACAGGGTATCGAAGAAGCTTTGCCTGAACAGGCAGCAAGGCTGGAAACTTTGCGTCGTGAGTTTCTCGACATGTATGCCTCCTGGGGCTATGAACTTGTTATCCCTCCCTTTATTGACCATATCGAATCCTTGCTCACAGGAACGGGTCACGAACTTGATCTGCAGACCTTCAAAATTGTTGATCAGCTCAGTGGTAGAACACTCGGCATTCGCGCTGACATGACGCCACAGGTGGCGCGTATTGATGCGCACCAGCTGGGTCGTGATGTGCCGACACGTTTGTGTTATATCGGCACTGTGCTGCACACGCGTTCGGACTGTTTTGGTAGCAGTCGTAGCCCTCTACAGGTCGGTGCCGAGCTGTATGGCCATGCCGGTGTCGAATCGGATGTCGAAATTCTGGCGCTGATGCTGAGTAGCTTTGCTGTCGCAGGTGTCAAGGGCGTGTATCTCGATCTCGGAAATGTAGATGTATTCCGTGCGCTGGCGCGTCAGGCAAAACTGGATGAGGATACTGAAACGCAATTGTTCGAAATGCTGCAACGCAAAGCCGTGACCGAAATCGCTGAACTTCTGGGTAGTCTGAAACTGAAAAAATCACTGCGTGCGATGCTGACCAGTCTGGCAACCTTAAACGGTGATATCACGGTATTGAAAACAGCTCGCAAGGTGCTGGAAGACGCCGATGCGAGCGTGCACGCTGCGATTGATTATCTCGAGCAGACCGCAAAAGCGATCAGCAAGAGCTTCCCGGATATCCCACTGAATATCGATCTTGCCGAGCTCGATGGCTATCACTATCAGACCGGTGTTGTGTTTGCCGCTTTCGTGCCGCAACTGGGTCAGGCGCTGGCGCGTGGTGGTCGTTATGACAATATCGGTAGTCTGTTCGGACGTAAACGTGCGGCAACCGGTTTTAGTACCGATCTGAAATTACTCAGTGCATTAAGTACGCGCGGTTTCAAATCGAAGGATAGAGTCTATGCGCCCGCAGGTAATGACAAGTCACTGCTTGACGCGATCAAGGCGCTGCGCGCAAAAGGAATATGTGTGGTTCGCCAGCTCGCAGACCAGGATGATACTGCTAGTGCGATGTCGTGCAATAAACAGCTCTACAAAACGAAAGGTCAGTGGCTACTCAAGGATGTGAAGTAAGCATGCGCCCCGTACCTGTTGATTAATTCAATTCCATTTAACATAGCTTACAGGTTTTAATGATGGCGAAAAATGTTGTCGTGCTCGGCAGTCAGTGGGGCGATGAGGGTAAAGGTAAAATTGTAGATCTGCTAACCGACCGCGCAGCTGCGGTAGTGCGGTTCCAGGGTGGGCATAATGCCGGTCACACGCTGGTGATTGGCAAAGAAAAAACAGTTTTGCATCTGATTCCTTCGGGGATCCTACGTGAAAACGTAATATGTCTGATTGGCAATGGTGTGGTGTTATCACCGAGCGCGTTGTTCGAAGAGCTTGGCATGCTGGAGCAACGCGGTATCCCTGCCAGCGAACGTCTGCGTATCTCTGAGGCCTGCCCGTTAATTCTGCCATATCATATCGCGCTGGATCAGGCGCGCGAGCTTAAACGTGGCAAGGCGGCTATCGGTACCACGGGTCGCGGTATCGGCCCGGCGTACGAAGACAAGGTTTCACGTCGTGGCATTCGTCTCGGTGATTTGTTCGATGTCAGCGCGTTCAGCGAAAAACTGGCAATCGTAATGGAATACCATAACTTCAGCCTGAAACATTATTTCAAATGTGACGAAGTGGATTACCAGAAAGTACTGGATGAAACACTGGGCTATCGTGATCGTTTATTGGCACTGGTGGCTGATATTCCCGGTCTGCTGACCGAGTTTCGCAAGCAGAACAAAAATGTCATGTTCGAAGGTGCCCAGGGCACTTTGCTCGACATTGATCAGGGTACCTATCCTTTTGTGACTTCATCCAATACAACTGCTGGCGGTGCCTGCACCGGTAGCGGCATTGGTCCACGTGATCTGGATTATATTCTGGGTATCACCAAGGCCTATACCACGCGCGTTGGCGCGGGCCCGTTCCCAACCGAATTGTTTGACGAAGTGGGCGAGCACCTGGGTAAAGTGGGTCATGAATTTGGCGCGACCACAGGCCGTAGCCGTCGTTGTGGCTGGTTCGATGGTGTTGCGCTGCGTCGGGCTGCGCAGAACAACAGTCTCACCGGGTTGTGTATTACTAAACTCGATGTGCTTGATGGTCTGCCAACCTTGAAACTGTGTACTTCGTATAAGTATCAGGGTAAGTTACTCGAATTACCGCCGCTGGGCGCAGATGCGATCGAAGCTTGCGAACCTGTTTATGAAGAGCTTCCGGGCTGGAATGAATCCACGGTTGGCGCGCGCAGTCTCGACGATCTACCGAAAAATGCACGCAATTATCTGGACCGTATGCAGGAAATCGTAGGTGTGCCGATTGATATCGTTTCCACCGGACCTGAGCGTGATGAGACCATTATTCTTAACCACCCATTTGGTATGTAAGCATATTTATAAAAATATGGGGTGTCTGACTACTGTGGTTGTATCGGGTCGGATAGTTGTAAAGAGCATCGCAGGTTTGTTCGCGTTGCTTCTGCTGTCACAGACCGCGAGCGCTGCAATCTGGAACGATGTCGCACAGACTGCTGCAAAATCATCTGCTGTCGCTACTACCAGCGAACAAACTTTTCGCCAGCGTCGACTGGATGCTGATCCGAAGCTAATTGCGGAGCAATTGCAATCAGCTTCGGCAGCGCTATCCAGAAGTTCTGTGGGCAGCACAGCAAGTATCGAACTGCCCATGCCCGATGGCAGTATGCGTCGCTACCGTGTGGTCGATTCGCCGATTATCGCTAACGGCCAGGCGGCGAATTATCCGCAGTTCAAAACCTATAAAATATACGCACTCGATGGCTCGTCGATGACCGGGCGCGTGAGCATTACACCGCTGGGATTTAGTGCTTTCATCGATACACCTCAGGGTACGGTGCTGATCGATCCGATACCGCGTACCCAGGCAAAGCAGTACCGCTCGTATTACAAGCTCGATTATGCCATCGCCTACAAAGGCAAGATGCCACCGTTTCATTGCGGTGTGCAAAATCGCCCCATGACGAATGGACTTTCCTACACGGCCACAGGTACAACATCCACCACACTTGCAAGAACAGCTGCCAAAACCGAAGGTGCCTTGCGTGATTACCGAATCGCGAT
>CAYRNH010000157.1:0-6182 GCA_964425515.1 uncultured Thiotrichaceae bacterium
CGATGTCGCAACTGTGCAAAAAATGTCACACCAAAGCAGTGATCAGTATGGATGGGTGTATGACCTGCCTTAATTGCGGTGATTCCAAATGCGGATAATAGATCAGGCGGAATCGGAAAAAGAAACGCCGAGCAAGAACGCAATCGAGCAGACGCGAAAACTTAACTGGCCGGACTTAATGTTTGGTCCGGTCAATCTCTGGTGTTTGCCGTCAGCGGCCTTTTTTTACGGAGCTAGGAAAGCAAAGGCTTGTGTCAATATAAGGTCCGCAACCTTGTGATTATTCTTTATTGTCCGGATAGTGAATGAACCTCGCCAGCTACGTCAATACTTTCGGCCAGAGCATGTTACGCCGCTATGGCGAGCGTGTTCACAAGATTGCTATCGACGCAGGGTTTACCTGTCCGAACCGTGATGGCAGCATCGGTCGCGGTGGCTGCACCTTCTGCAATAATGTTTCATTCAGTCCACATGGGCGTAAACCGCTGTCCATTGCTGAGCAGATCGAGTCTGGGCGCCAGGTCATCAGGAAACGAACCGGCGCGAAAAAATATCTCGCTTATTTTCAGGCGTATACCAATACCTATGCCGATGTAGAAGAACTTGCCCGTTTATATGATCAGGCACTGGGTGAGCCTGATGTTATCGGGCTTGATGTCGGTACCCGTCCCGATTGTGTTCCCGACAAAGTGCTGGATTTGCTTGCAGAATATCAACAACAGGGTAACGAGGTCTGGCTGGAGCTTGGCCTGCAGTCTGCGCACGATGAGACACTGGAAAGAGTTAATCGTGGGCATGGTTTTGCTGAATATCAGAACGCAGTGCTTAGAGCGCGTGAACGAGGTATCAAGGTCTGCACCCACCTCATTCTGGGTTTGCCCGGCGAATCGCGCAGGCACTACATGACCTCGTTACAACGTGTGTTAGAACTGGGCGTTGATGGGCTCAAGTTTCATCCGCTGCACGTGGTCAAGGGCACGGCGCTGGCCAATGAATGGCGTCGTGGTGAATATCAATCACTCACGATGGCTGATTATGTTGCTAATGTTGTTGAACTGATCAGGCATACGCCGGCGGAGGTTGTGTTTCATCGACTGACGGGAACGGCCTCAGAAAACATTCTGCTGGCACCTGGGTGGTGCGCGAAAAAATGGCAGGTACTGAATAGTATTACAGCCTTGCTGGCTAAACATGAGGATGGCTACGGTCGTCACCATGAAGTTCCTACGTCCTTGTTGCCACTCCATCAGTCTGCCTTTGCTGTTTGATCAGCCGCCTGTAACCGTGAAAGAAAAAACAAAAGACATGTCGACATTTGATCGAAAGGCTCACTGGGAACATATCTATAGTGACAGAAAGCCGACCGAGGTCAGCTGGTATCAGAAACGTCCTGAATATTCACTCGAACTTATAAATGCCATGGGTCTGGATATGTGCGCCTGTATTATTGATATCGGTGCAGGCGCATCAACTCTGATCGACTATTTACTGGAAGCAGGGTATCAAAACTTAACTGTGCTCGATATTGCCAGTGCAGCCATTGAACGGGCGAGAGCGCGTCTTGGTGATCGTGCTGACAAAGTGGTATGGCTGGAACACGATATCACCGAGCCGAATGTCACAGAATTGATAACCTCTGGGCTTTATGATGTATGGCATGATCGGGCGGTATTCCATTTTTTGACTGATGCAAATGATCGCAGAGCTTACGTGAATACTTTAAGTAGTGTTTTAAAAAAAGGTGCTCATGTTGTTATTGCGACTTTTGCTTTGAATGGCCCGGAAAAATGCAGCGGTCTGGAAATAGTGCGCTACAGCCCGGAAACAATGTCAGCAGTTTTAGGTGACTCTTTCCAGCTTGTTGAAACCCGCCAGGAAGATCATGTCACGCCAGCGAACGAGTTACAAAGTTTTGTTTATTGCCGATTTATAAGACAGTAGTTGACTGGAGAAAATGTATGGAGCTTGTATGTCCTGCGGGTAATTTGCCTTCACTCAAGGCGGCTGTCGACAATGGCGCCAGTGCGGTATACATGGGTTTTCGCGATGACACGAATGCGCGACATTTTGCTGGTCTTAATTTCGATGACAGCCGTGCGCAGGAAGGTATTCGTTATGCGCATGATCGTGGTGTAAAGGTATTTGTCGCGGTTAATACCTATCCACAACCGTCAGGCTGGAAACGCTGGCAAAGATCAATCGATCATGCGGCTGATCTTGGTGTCGATGCGCTTATCGTTGCCGATATTGGCGTGATGGATTATGCGCAGCAGCGCTGGCCCGAACTGAGATTGCACTTATCGGTGCAGGCCTCGGCGACCAGCGCTGAAGCGATTCGTTTCTATCATGAGAATTTTGCTATCCAGCGAGTTGTGCTGCCGCGCGTATTATCAATCAAACAGGTAAAGCAGGTGGCGCAGGCTAGCCCGGTTCCGATTGAAGTGTTTGGTTTCGGCAGTCTTTGTGTCATGGTCGAAGGACGTTGTATGTTGTCTTCGTATGTCACGGGTCGTTCGCCGAATACCTTTGGTGCCTGTTCGCCAGCGAATGCAGTTGGCTGGACGGAAACTTCGAGCGGGCTCGAAACCAGGCTCAACCATGTGCTGATTGATCGTCATGCACCTGGTGAGTCAGCGGGTTATCCGACACTGTGCAAGGGGCGTTTCAATGTTTGCGGTAATACCTATTACGCTATCGAGGAACCCACCAGCCTGAATACTCTGGAGTTGCTGCCGGAACTACGTTCGGTCGGCGTGGCTGCGATCAAGATCGAAGGTCGACAGCGCAGCCCGTCTTATGTCGCGCTGGTGACTCGAGTATGGCGTGCCGCGATCGATGCCTGTGTGAAAAACCCTGATAGCTATAAAGTAGACGCAAGCTGGATGTCAGTGCTTGAAAAAGTGTCTGAAGGTTCGCAGACCACGCTGGGCGCTTATCATCGGCCATGGCAGTAATATGACAATGAAAGATTAAAAGTGAAAAATGAAAAATGAAAAATGTTAACAAAAACTAAACCGAAACTTTCGCTCGGGCCGATATCATACTATTGGCCGCGTGACACTGTGCTGAGTTTTTATGCGAGTATTGCTGAGACGCCGGTGGATATTGTTTATCTGGGTGAGGCTGTGTGTTCAAAGCGGCGCCTGATGCGCCTGGATGACTGGTTGCAGCTGGCAGCTATGTTACAGGCAGCAGGCAAGCGGGTGGTGCTGTCAACCTTGACCTTGCTCGAGGCGAATTCAGAACTGAGCGCATTAAGAAAGATCTGCAACAATGATCAGTACCAGGTTGAAGCCAATGATATGGCAGCTGTACAGATGTTGTCCGGCAATACATCGTTTGTTACCGGGCCCGCCGTTAATATCTATAATTCACAGACCTTGTCTGTACTCGCCAGGGCTGGATTAAAGCGCTGGACACTACCTGTCGAGCTATCAAAAAAAACACTGACAGAATTGCACCAGAACCGTCCTGAAAGTGTTGAAACCGAGGTGTTTGTATTCGGTCGTCTGCCGCTGGCATATTCGGCTCGATGCTTTACCGCGCGGGCGCATAATCTGGCAAAAGATGATTGCCAGTTTCGCTGCCTGGACTATCCTGATGGTTTGATGTTGCAAACGCGTGAGGACCAGTCATTTCTTGTGCTCAACGGTATTCAGACGCAGTCTGCAAAAACACAGAATTTAATTCGAGATATTGATGATTTCATTGATCTTGGCGTCGATGTTTTACGTATTAGTCCACAATCCATGCATACCGAGCAGATCATTGCTATTTTTCACGACCTTTTACAGGGAAATACTTCTGCCAGTGAAGCTGACGCTGAATTGCAGTCATATATTATTTCTGGTGATTGCAATGGTTACTGGCATGAACAGGCTGGTATGGATATCGCTGCTCCTCAGAAGCAGATGTTCTGGTAGCCGTAGACTTTTTTATTAATGGCTAAAGCTGCGCCCTGAAAAACCGCTCATATAAAGGAAGACTTTTTTGTAATATGGCTTCCAGGTAAGCGGGTATTTTGTAGCTGTCCATGTCCATGCCATCTAGAAAGTTTTTCACATACAGACCGAGTTCGGTATCACCCTGCATGTGCAGACGGCGGCTGAAGAACAGCGTGTCGGT
Organism: uncultured Thiotrichaceae bacterium; assembly: GCA_964425515.1. Classification (GTDB taxonomy): domain Bacteria; phylum Pseudomonadota; class Gammaproteobacteria; order SZUA-229; family SZUA-229; genus JASBSR01. The sequence goes on from CAYRNH010000157.1 coordinate 4,126, forward strand.
GTCCTCACGGCGACTCGCCAGTAGCATGTAGTTGTAGACCGTTCCTTTTAACTCAAGATCAACGTGCGCATTATGGCTTGCAGGTATTATTTTTTTCTGCTTCAGACTGATGCGAAACTCAACGCCAGCATCTTCAATTGTGATGTGTATAATTTTGTTCTGCAAAAAATCTAGCTCACCCTGCTTCAGGTTTTTGTGGAAAATAAGATTAAGCGCTGTTGTTAGTGCCCGATTGTGTACAAAGGAAGGCGTTAATCTTGCAGGCAATGACAGGAGTTTAGGAAATGCCGGGCTTGATGGTATAGAGGTGTTTGCTGTCTGCATTTTATTTACCTGCTTTTATTTGTTTATGTTGCGCAACCAGTACTGGTGTATTCGGATGTCGCTGGTTAGCTCGGGGTGAAATGACAGCGCCATATGTTTGCCTGTGCTTATCATTACCGCTTCGTCATGATAACGCGCCAGCACTTCAATTTCAGGTGATACTTTTTCAATGCCGGGCGCGCGAATAAAATGTGCGTGAAACGGTTTATCCTTGCTTGCAAAGTCCAGCTGAACGTCTGCGGTAAAGCTGTGCATCTGGCGACCGTAATGGTTGCGTATTGCCTTGAACGGCATAAGTTCCAGTGGTTTGACGCGCGCATCATCGACTTCGTTCGCCAGCATGATCATACCAGCACATACACCCATCACGGGATGCTTCACAGCAAATGATCGTATGGGCTCATATAAACCGTACTCCTGAACTAACAGGCTGATGGTAGTAGATTCACCGCCAGGAATAATCAGTGCCGAGCAGTTCTCGAGTTGTTGTGGCTGACGCACGCTTTGTGTGGTCACGCGCATGCTGTGCAACAGCTCGATGTGTTTTTGATACGCGCCCTGCAAGGCGAGCACGCCAACAACGATACTCATACGCGTGCGTTTACCAGCCCCTGCCTGCGAGGCGTTCGCTTTCGGGGATATCGGACATTTCCAGTCCTTTCATACCCGAGTCCAGGTTGCGGCTAACTTCGAGCAGTACCGCCGGGTCATCGAAACATGTGGTAGCTTTTACGATAGCTGCGGCACGTGCTTCAGGATCGCTGGATTTAAATATACCGGAACCAACAAACACCGCTTCGGCGCCCAGCTGTCTGACCAGTGCAGCATCTGCGGGGGTGGCAATGCCGCCAGCCGAAAAGTTCGGTACGGGTAGCTTGCCGTGTTCCGCGACATAGCACACCAGATCGTAGGGTGCGCCCATCTCTTTGGCGATTCGCATCAACTGTTCCTGGCCTAGCGTAGTGAGGCGTTTCATGTCGTCCTGTAGTGCGCGCATGTGGCGCACCGCCTCTACAATATTGCCGCTGCCAGCTTCACCCTTGGTGCGTATCATCGCGGCACCTTCGCCGATGCGTCGCAAGGCCTCGCCAAGATTGGTGGCACCACAGACAAAGGGCACGGTGAAATTGTGTTTGTAGATATGGTTAGTGTCATCGGCTGGCGTTAATACTTCGGATTCATCGATGAAATCCACTTCCAGCGCCTGCAGTATCTGGGCTTCGGCAAAATGACCGATACGGCATTTCGCCATCACCGGGATGGACACCGTGTTTTTGATTTCCTCGATCATGTCGGGATTTGACGCGCGTGCGACACCACCGTCGCGACGTATGTCAGCCGGGATACGTTCCAGCGCCATCACTGCGCAGGCGCCTGCCTGTTCGGCAATTTTGGCCTGTTCGGCATTGGTGACATCCATAATGGCGCCACCTTTGAGCATTTCAGCTAGGCCGATTTTCAGAGCCTGGTTATCATTTGCGTTGTTTGTCATATTTGTTTTTCGTGAAGTGTTGTGTGATCAAATTATGGGTGGTAAAGCTAGCCACCAGTCATGCTCATGAAACGCACCACCTGACCGGGCTTATCTTTGAATTCATGTTTTTCAGGTTTGAGTGCAATCGCCTGGATGATGGCCTGTTTCAGTTCTTGGTCGCTGATACCTGCGCGCAATAATGGACGCAATTCCATTTTGTCTTCCTGACCCAGACACATATACAAAGTCCCGTCGACCG
>CAYRNH010000158.1:0-6156 GCA_964425515.1 uncultured Thiotrichaceae bacterium
AACAGTATTTTGCCTGCCACGGCTTCGTGCAGCTCGGCGGCGCTTTCAACACGACAGTTCGCCAGAGCTGCCAGCGCCGGATTTGTCGGCCAGCTAAAACCCGGCCGCGTGGTCACCACCAGATGGCAATGGTGCAATATTTCCTGCCAGCGGTGCCAGCTCGGCAAATCGGCAAACGCGTCCATGCCGATGATCAGACACAGCGTGGTGTCAGGAAAATCAGCGCGCAAGGATTCAAGCGTGTCGACCATGTACGACGGCCCGGGGCGTTGCAGCTCACGCTCATCGAGCACAAAACCGGGGGTATCTGCCAGTGCAAGCTGTAATAATGTTTTACGCGTGTCTACATCAAGCCATGGCGTTTCACGATGCGGCGGAATCTGATTCGGAATAAAACGGACCTGCTCAAGCGATAAAGCCTGCATCACTTCCAGCGCCGGGCGCAGATGGCCGTAGTGCACTGGATCGAAAGTACCGCCCAGAATTCCTATCACGACAGGAATAATGAAAAATGAAAAACATTTAGTCCGCGAATGAACGCGAATGAACGCGAATAAAAGCAAAAGAATATGTGAGTGGGCGCCGCAGGCGCACAAACAAAACATTTGCGTTTATTTGCGTTCATTTGCGGACTCATGCTTTTACTTCCTGCTGGTACATCAATTCATAGTTAACAGACACTGTTCACTGTCGTATTTGTCCATCGCCAAAGACGATGAATTTCTGCGAGGTCAGTCCTTCCAGCCCGACCGGACCACGCGCGTGCAGTTTGTCAGTGCTGATACCGATTTCGGCGCCGAGGCCGTATTCAAAACCATCGGCAAAGCGCGTTGAAGCATTGACCATCACCGAGCTGGAATCCACTTCGCGCAAGAAACGTCGTGCATGTGTGTAGTTTTCGGTGACGATGGTATCGGTGTGCTGCGAACTATGCACCGTAATGTGTTCGATCGCGTCATCTAAACCATCGACTACTCGAATCGACAGGATCGGCGCCAGATATTCTGTATCCCAGTCTTCTGCTGTCGCCGCTTTTACCCCGCTGACGATCGCCTGGGTGCGCTCGCAACCGCGCAGCTCGACACCTTTGTCCTGATATTGTTTGCACAGCTCGGGCAACACGTTGGCAGCCACCTGTTGTGCGACCAGCAGTGTTTCCAGAGTATTACAGGTACCGTAACGCTGGGTCTTGGCATTAAAGGCAACACGAATCGCTTTATCGAGATCGGCATCATCATCGATATATACATGGCAGATGCCATCAAGGTGCTTGATCACCGGCACCAGTGACTCGTTGCTGATGCGTTCGATCAGGCCTTTGCCTCCGCGCGGAATAATCACATCAATGACATTTTTCATCCGCAGCATTTCACCCACCGCGGCCCGGTCGGTGGTTTCCACCACCTGCACCACTTGTGCAGGCAAACCAACCTCGCTCAGGCCACGTTGAATACAGCTGGCGATTGCCTGATTGGAATGACTGGCTTCGGAACCACCGCGCAGTATCACTGCATTTCCGGCTTTCAGACACAGCCCGGCAGCATCGGCCGTGACATTTGGCCGTGATTCATAAATGATCCCGATCACACCCAGTGGCACACGCATCTTGCCTACCTGGATGCCTGAAGGCCGGTAGGCCATGTCAGTGATCACACCGACTGGATCTTCCAGCGCGGCGATCTGGCGCAGGCCTTCGGCCATGGACGCGATGCGAGCCTCGGTGAGTTCGAGCCGATCCAGCAGCGCAGCATCCAGCCCTTTCGCTCGTCCCGCTTCCAGATCCAGCGCATTGGCCTGCTTGAGCTGCTCAGCCTCGGCCAGCAATAAATCCGCTATCGCCAGCAGGGCACGATTTTTCTGCGCAGTTTCAGCCCGGCTGATAACGCGCGCGGCCGCCAGCGCATGGCCACCCAATTGCTGCATATAATCCTTCACGTTAATTTTCAAAACTTCGGCTTTGGCTGTCATCTCAAATCAATCGGGGTAATGGTTTCAGGAAATACAAGATTATATCGAATCTGCGCCGGTTTCGATGAAAATATAGCGGTATAGAGGATTAGGACAAAAAAAAGCGGCTCCCTGAGGAGCCGCTTTTGAGTACCTTTCGAAGCTGGTTTAGCTGCGGCGACGACGCGCCACGCCCACCAGGCCCAGGAGACCTGAAGCAAATAACCAGGCAGCCGCAGGAACAGGAACCGCTGGCGTAGACCCCGAGAACTGCGCACTGGTAACACCGTTGGTTGTATCAAAACCGGCGATATGAGTTGCAAAGAACTGGCCCGAGCTTGGGTTCAGGGTAGAACCGATCGCGTAGTCATTGATTGTGTCACCCGAAACTCCGCCAATTGAGAAATTCAGGGTTTCAGTGCGCGAACTGCCAGTACCGGAAAGCTGGAAATCGAACTTACCAAAACCACCACCTGCGTTCGCATCCTGGCTAATCGTCCACGAAGATGGATCGATGTTGAGTATATTGCCTGAAGTTACTGGCAAAGAATTATCGTAATTAAATGAGAAATCCTGCATACCAAAATTCGCGCCACTACTGACGGAGAACGCTGAAGTGTTTACCTGCACGTTAAAATCAATATTACCAGGCGTTGTAGTACTGTCGCTGATAGTGACCTGCGCATAGTTAACACCATTTGGTAAGGCATTCGACTGATCCAGGTAATAACTGATGCTGGAGGCTTGCGCCTGTACGCCGACAATCATGAATGACGAAAACGCCAGGCATTTGATAATAGTTTTGATGTTCATTTTGTCTTCCTGTCAATTTGGTTGCATTTAACGCGCAAAAGCGCTGTATTCTTTGGTTTGTATGCAGAACAAGTATCAGGCCAATATTATATTTATCTCAATATAACAATGAGTTACAAATATGAAAACGATACATTATCTAATTTCACCCTGCAAAAGGTATGAATTCAAAGAGCTAAAACACATATGTGTAATAAAAAACGACACCAGACACGGCTGAAGCCACTGGAAAATGAACAGAATAGGTAATTCAAGCACTTGCGTTATCAGGCAGTCACATCAACGCATATATTAAAATCAATAAGTTATATATAATGGCGTGAAAGTGGATTCGATATTTTATATAAAACAATCGGTTATAAATAGACTAAAGTGTAAAGTCTTCTGACAGCCATATCGGGCGATATCAGGGAGTTTGACGACAGATTCATGGATAGCGGGCTCATTGCCGTCGCGAACTACCCGCGAGGCTGAAACTCAGGCCTCGCAGTTCATCCCAGACACTGGCCTGCGCCACTCCCTTGATTGCCTGATCAATCAAAGCACAGCGCTTTAGCATACGCTGCAGCGCAGGCCCATTGTGGCGCTGTAGACAGGCCTTGAACAGCTGCACCCGGCTCGCCCAGACACCTGAGCGCTTGAGGGTATATTCCATCGAGCCGGGGTCTGAGGCCACCTGGATCAGCAATCGGATATCCTTAGCCAGCGCCCAGTTGGTCACAATCGGCTCGACGCCTTCTGCCGCGAGGCCGTGCAGTATGCGGATCACGCGTGCGCGATCACCCTGCAGCGCAGTGTCCACCAGTTCAAAAACAGTAAACCGGGAATTTTCGGTAAGGGTCTCACGCATACTGTCCAGGCTCACCTTGCCCGGTCCCAGGATGAGATACAGCTTGTCGATTTCCTGGGCAGCAGCGAGCAGATTGCCTTCGACATGCTGGCAGACATAGTCGACGACTTCACGCTCGGGCTGCATCTGGGTAGCGAGAAATCGCTGCTTCACCCAGGTGGGTAATTTATCCGGTCCCACCGGCCAGCACTGAACCACAATACCGGCTTTATCGATGGCCTTGAACCAGGCGGTGTTTTTACTCGCACCGTCGAGCTTGCCGCTGGTGATAAGCAAGATGGTGTCTTCTGCCGGACGCTCCAGATACTGTTTCAGTGCCTGGCTGCCTTCGCGTCCAGGTTTGCCGGACGGAATGCGCAAGTCCAGAATCCGTCGTGAAGCAAACAAGGACATACTGGCAGCCGCATCCAGCAGTCCCTGCCAGTCAAAATTTTTATCAACATCGAGTACCTCGCGTTCGAGATACTCCTGTTTGCGCGCAGCAGCGCGAATACTATCGGCCGCTTCCATCACCTGCAATGGCTCATCACCACAGACCAGATACACTGGCTGCAGTGGTTTGCTCAACACCGCATTGAGCTGGTCAGGGCGCAGTTGCATCGGGGTGACTGTTTTTTTTCGTTAGCGCATCGATCTGTTGCAGGATCAAACGTGCAGCATCCATTTGCATATCATGGTACAGGGTTTGTTCTTCGCTGCTGGCGCCGAGCACACTATTGGGATCAAACGTCAGCACACGTTGCAGCTTGATCACATTTTCAGCATCAATATGCTGACCTTTTAACTGGTACAGCACGCTGTAATGCAATTCATACTCACGCGCACGACCAAGCGAATCCACCGAGAGCACACGCCGGGTCCTGTTCCGACTCACGATTTTTAAACGACTGGCCGCCTGTTGCTCATCAGCAGCCAGCACAGTGTTATTTTCCCTGAGCAATACCGATAACTGGTGCGCCAGTTCGTCATTCTCTGCATTATACAAATACAGTGGTTGCAGATCCGCAGGCAGTTTAACTGCACCACGCAACTGAAAGCCGCAGGCGGATGCGCTCAGTAAAAAAATCAGAATGAAAAGAGTACGAAACATCAGGTAGCAACGATATTCACCAGACGACCTGGCACCACAATTACTTTACGCACGGTTTTACCATCCAGATGCTGGATGATTTTTTCGTCAGCGCGCGCCGCGGCTTCGATACTGTCATTGGTCGCGTCGATGGCAATCATAATTCTGGAACGCAGTTTGCCATTCACCTGTACCACCATTTCAATCTCATCACGCGTTAGCGCAGCCACATCACACACCGGCCAGGACTGTTCTGCTACCAGACCGGAATGACCAAGATCCTGCCACAGTTGCTGGCAGATATGCGGCACGATCGGTGACAGCATCAGTACCACGGCCTCAATCGCTTCGCGCATGATGGCCTGACCCTGCGCACTGGTATCTTCGCAGCGCATCAGTTCATTGATCAGTTCCATATTGGCCGCAATAGCGGTGTTAAAAGTATAACGCCGGCCGATATCATCGCTGACCTTGCTGATGGTTTCGTGCAGTTTGCGACGCAGATCTTTTTGCGCAACATTCAGTGTTGTTGCGTCGACGCTGGCCGCGGTCGCCAGATTTGATTGAATCAGTTTCCACAAACGTTTGAGAAAACGCGATGCGCCTTCAACACCACTATCAGCCCATTCCAGTGACTGTTCCGGTGGCGCTGCGAACATGGTAAACAGACGCACGGTGTCGGCACCGTATTCTTCGATCAGGCCTTGCGGATCAACCGTGTTGCCTTTGGACTTGGACATCTTGCTGCCATCCTTCAAAACCATGCCCTGGGTCAGCAGACGGGTAAACGGCTCATCGCTATCGTGCAGACCTTCGTCGCGCATCAGCTTGTGGAAAAAGCGCGCATATAATAAGTGCAGCACTGCGTGCTCGATGCCACCAATATACTGATCCACTGGCAGCCAGTGCTTCGCGCGCGCGTCCAGCATGCTGTCAGCATCGGGGCAGGCAAAACGTGCGTAATACCAGGACGATTCAAAAAAAGTGTCAAAGGTATCGGTTTCACGCTCGGCCTTGCCACCACAGCTCGGGCAGGTGGTCTGATAAAACTCGGGCATGTGTTTTATCGGTGAGCCCACGCCGTCACTGAAATCAACATCTTCGGGTAACACCACCGGCAAATCTTCATCGGGCACGGGCACCGCACCACAGGTGTCGCAATTGATCACCGGGATCGGCGTGCCCCAGTAACGCTGGCGTGACACGCCCCAGTCGCGCAGACGGTAATGGGTCTGGGTTTCGCCCTTGCCCTGAGCCTGTAATTTTTCAGCAATCGCGGTAAAGGCTTCGGCGGAGCTCAGGCCATCAAATTCACCAGAATTTTTCAGCACGCCTTTTTCGACATAGGCCTCATCATTCACTGATACCTCGCTACCATCGGCAGGAAAAATCACCTGATTAATCGGTAGCTGATATTTCACGGCAAATTCAAAATCGCGCTGATCATGAGCGGGTACGCTCATCACCGCACCGGTGC
>CAYRNH010000159.1:0-6130 GCA_964425515.1 uncultured Thiotrichaceae bacterium
GCTAACAAGATTTACAATATTTCGTTTACTGATCCGTATTACACGCAGGATGGCATCAGTCGTACTGTCAGTCTGTCGTATCAGGATCGTAATGCAGGTGCGCAATATATTACAAATTTCCAGACCAGCACTTTCAGCGCGAAAGTGGATTACGGGGTTCCTTTGTCAGAGTACAACACTCTGAGGCTTGGTTATGGCGTCAGTCATGTTGCGCTTCGGCTTTCGTCCGCACCCACTACCGTGGTAACCGGTTTTGTCGCTCGTCATGGCGATGCTTTTGACAGCGTTACCATGAGTGCCAGCTTCTCGCACGATACTCGCAATCGCACCGTGTTCGCTACCAGGGGGACGACCCAGTATCTGGGCATGGACTTAACCGCTCCGGGCAGTGATCTCACCTATTACAAGCTGTCGTATAGCAATAAATTCTACTTTGACTTAAATCGCAACCTGACCCTGTTGTTACATTCAAATCTTGGTTATGGCAATGGCTATGGCAAAGACGGTGAGTTGCCGTTCTACGAGCGCTATTTTGCCGGTGGTTTGAACACGGTGCGCGGCTACGACAGCAATTCGCTGGGGCCCCGCGACCCATCGGGTCTGACATCCGACCCCATCGGTGGAAATATGCGGGTCACCGCTGGTGCCGATATGATATTTCCGATACCATTCGTTGACAAAGCGCCGAAGTCGGTGCGTTTGAGTGCATTCTACGATATAGGGAACGTGTTTCTTAGTGATTCCCCGACGTTCAACTCAACGAAAAACGGCTTTGATAGCAGTCAGCTGAGAACCTCTGCCGGGGTATCATTTGTATGGCTGGCACCCATTGGTCCGCTGAGGTTCAGTTGGGCCAAAGCGCTGAACGATGTCCCGGGAGATCGTTTGCGTGCCTTCCAGTTTAGTATTGGTTCATTCTTCTAAGGAGACTATTGTGAAAAAACTTTTTATAGCTTTATGCATGACCTTATTGCTGGCACCAGCAGCGTATTCTTCAGAGTTGAAGGTCGGTTTTGTAGTTATAGACAAAATTCTTTCTGAGGCGCCTCAGGTAAAGGCCATAAACGAAAAAATGATGAAGCGTTTCGGTGGCAAAAAGAAAGAGCTTGATGCCATGGAAAAGGATCTGAAATCCATGCAGGATAATTACAAGCGCAATGAGCTGGTGATGACAGATGCCAAGCTCACTGCGCTGAAGACCAAGATGGCTGCGAAATACCAGCAATATAAACAAAGCGAGACCTCGCTTCAGCAGGAAGTTAACACCATGCGCAGCCAGGAACTGGCAACTCTGCGTGAAACCATACGCTCAATTATCGCGAACATTGCCAAGGATGATAAATATGATTTAATACTGAGCGAAGGCGTTGTCTATGGGTCTGAGAAACTTGATGTTAGTGATGAAGTGCTGACCCAGCTGAAAAAAGCATTTAAGAAGAAAAAATAAAGCCCATGGCACTGAGCCTGCAACAACTGGCTGAAAAGACAGGTGCGGAAGTCGTTGGTGATGGCGCCTGTTTAATTCGTCACGCGACCGATGTCACTAGCGCAGGCGAGGGTGATATTGCATTCGTATATACTGCAAAGTACGCGCAGTATTTGCAAACCACCCGGGCCTCTGCGCTGGTTGTAAATCGAGAACTGGTTGATCAGTGCTCTGTACCAGCTCTGGTGTCCGATGATCCACGCTTAACTTTCGCAAAAATAGTGGCATTGCTCTATCCCGTGGTGCCATCATCTACGGGTATTGCAGTTAAGGCTGTTGTTCATGAAAAGGCGCGGGTAGATGCATCTGCATTTATCGACGACGGTGCTGTGATTAAGGCCGGTGCTACTATTTCAACAGGCGCATCCATAGGCGCCAATAGTGTGATCGAAGCAAACGCAAGCATTGGCGCAAATACATGTATCAATGCGAATGTCACCATCGGTCATGACTGCAGCATAGGCAATGATTGTCTGATTCATTCAGGTGTCGTTATCGGTGCCGATGGTTTTGGCTTTGTCAAAGATGGCGATAGCTATTTTAAAGTGCCGCAGATCGGTAATGTTCGCATCGGCAATGCTGTTGAGATTGGCGCCTGTACTTCGATAGATCGCGGTTCCCTGGCCGATACCGTGATCGAAGATGGTGTCAAAATCGATAATCAGATACAGATAGGGCACAATGTGCAGATCGGTCACGATAGCGTCATATCGGCCTGCACCTGTATCGCGGGAAGTACAAAAATCGGTGCACATTGTTTGATTGGCGGCTCGGTCGGGATACGCGATAATATTGAGATCGCAGATCATACGGTCATCACGGGCAGAACGTTTGTTAACAGGTCAATCGATACTGCGGGTGTCTACTCATCAAGCATATTGATGGATACAAATGAGAACTGGCGGCGGAATGTCGCGCGTTTCAAGCAACTGGATGATATGGCCAAAAGACTTAAGAATCTGGAAAAGAATTCCCAGCAATAACAACCACAACATTATGAGATATCGGGAGCACACCAGTGAGTGAGATGTACGTAGAAGAGATCAGGCGCTTTTTGCCACACCGTTATCCGTTTTTGCTGGTCGATCGCGTCGTGGAATGTATTCCCGGTGAATCGTTGACAGCGATCAAAAACATTTCTGTTAATGAGCCACAGTTTACCGGGCATTTTCCTGATGTTGCCATCATGCCCGGTGTGCTCATTATCGAAGCGCTGGCACAGGCGACGGGCTTGCTGGGTTTTCGTACCATGAGTGAAGAACCGCGTACCGACGTGCTGTATATGCTGGTGGGTGTGGATAACGTGCGTTTCAAAAGACAGGTGGTGCCGGGTGATCAGCTTATGCTCAAGGTTAAATTGGAGCGTCGCTCAAAAGTGGTCTGGAAGTTCAGTTGTGTCGCCACGGTTGATGGTGAACTGGTGACTTCTGCTGACATGTTGTGTGCGGCCAAGCCGGTTAATGAATAGTGTAGGCCTGATTGCATGATACACCCCACTGCAATCATTGATCCCAGTGCAAGCATTGCTGACAATGTCAGCATAGGTCCCTACAGTGTTATCGGCGCTGATGTTTCTATTGGCGAGGGCACTGTCCTGGGCCCGCATGTTGTAGTCTACGGTCCCACCAGTATTGGCAGGAACAATCGAATATTCCAGTTCGCTTCGGTCGGCGATGTCCCGCAGGATCTGAAATACAATGGTGAAGCGACTCGCCTGGAAATTGGTGATCGCAATACCATTCGCGAATACGTTACCATTAATCGCGGTACGGTCGATGATGAAGGCGTTACCCGCATCGGTGATGATAATTTGTTTATGATTTCATGCCATATTGCGCACGACTGTCGTATCGGCAATCACGCCATTATCGCTAATGCGGTCGCACTGGCAGGTCATGTTGAAGTCGGTGATTATGCGATTCTTGGCGGTTATACCACCGTGCACCAGTTCACTCGTATTGGCGCACACTGTTTTACCGGATTTGCTTCTGCTATCGACCGTGATGTACCACCTTTCTTTACTGTTGTCGGTAATCGTGCGCGTGCAGTCGGTATCAACAAGGAAGGGCTGAAACGTCGTGACTTTAGTGCGGAAACGGTCCGCGCTATTCAAACAGCTTTTAAGGTACTGGTAAAATCCGATTGTTCACATAAGGCTGCCATGGAAGAAATATCTGCGCTGGCTAAAAGCTCCCCAGAAGTTGCGCAGCTTCGTGATTTTATCGCAAGCAGTAAGCGCGGTTGGGTTCGATAACATCCCGGCCACTGCAATGGCGATGATAGTGTCTCACCTGCATCTGACTCACTCTGTTCATTCCGGGCATTCGCGCGTCACTCACTGATGAGCCGGGTCAATATCTTTATTGCAGTTGCCATTGCCGCACTGAGTATTTCTCTGTGGGCGCTGGCGAATCGTCCCGATATGGAACCGGGCTGGCCGAGCACCATTCAGGGTTTCGCGTTCTCACCCATGCGGGCTGAAGACAACCCGATCAAAAATATTTTACCCACACCGCAACAGATCGATCAGGACCTGGCATTACTGGAACACAAGACCCACGCGATTCGCACCTACGGTGTCGCAGGCTCGTTGGCAGAAATTCCCGAACTGGCAAGAAAGCACAATATTAATGTTGCACTGGGTGCTTCGATCGGCCCCGACCAGAAAGCCAACGCTAAAGAAGTTCAGTCATTGATCAATATCGCGGACCACAATCGCCAGAATGTGGTGCGCGTGATCATCGGCAACGAAGTTCTTCTGCGCCACGATCTTACTGCACCGCAACTGATCGAATATCTCAGACTGGCGCGTATGCAGCTCGATATTCCGGTGAGCACCGCAGAACCCTGGGACATCTGGTTAAAACACCCTGAGCTGGCTGCCAATGTCGACTTTATCGCGGTGCACATGTTGCCCTACTGGGAAGGTATTTCATTAGATAAATCGGTTGATTACATCGTCGAGCATATGAATATGCTCAAGCGTGCTTATCCAAACAAACCCATCGTGATTGCAGAAGTGGGCTGGCCGAGCAATGGCCGCACCCGCAAGGAAGCGGTGTCCTCCAAAGCCAACGAAGCGATTTTTCTACGACGTTTTATTGAACGTGCAAACAAGGAACATTATGTATATTACGTGATGGAAGCCTTCGATCAGCCATGGAAACGTGAGAACGAAGGCTCAGTAGGTTCCTACTGGGGCGTGTACGATGTCGATCGCCATCCCAAGTTTGAATTCACCGCACCCATTCTTCATGTGCCGCAGTGGCAGATGCTGGCAGGCATTTCGATTGTAATCGCAGCTATCACCTTTGCACTGTTACTGGTAGACGCGATGTCGCTCACGTTTCGTGGCCGTGGTTTTCTTGCAGCGGTCGCGTTTTTCTCGGCAACTGCCGTGGTATGGGTAGTGTACAACTACACCCAGCAATATTTCACGCTCAGCACGGTAATCGTTGGCGTGCTGATGTTGCTCGGTATGACAGGGGTGGTGATTGTGCTGCTCATCGAAGCACACGAATGGGCCGAAGCGCTCTGGGTAAAAGAACGACGACGCGAATTCCAGCCGATGCCGGTAGGCGATGATCAGTTGCCGATGATTTCGATTCATGTGCCCGCGTACAACGAACCGGCGGACATGCTGATCGACACGCTGAATGCACTGGCAAAGCTTGATTATCCGCGTTACGAAGTGATCGTGATCGACAATAACACCCAGGACCCGGCAGTCTGGCAGCCCGTTGAAAAGCATTGTGCAACCCTGGGCGAGCGGTTTCGTTTTTATCATGTCGATCCACTCGCGGGTTTTAAATCGGGTGCGTTGAACTTCGCGCTGGAACGAACCGCTGAAAACGCAGAAATTATTGCGGTTATCGACAGTGATTACATCGTCAGCCCTGACTGGCTACGCGATCTCGCGCCCCAGTTTATGCAGGAAGACGTTGCCATTGTGCAGGCGCCGCAGGATTATCGCGATGCAGAAGAAAACGCATTCAAGGCCATGACCTATGCGGAGTATCGCGGTTTTTTCTACATCGGCATGATCACGCGTAATGAACGCAATGCCATTATTCAACACGGCACCATGACCATGGTGCGCCGCAAGGTGCTGGAACAAAGCGGTCGCTGGAGCGAATGGTGTATTACCGAAGATGCCGAACTCGGACTGCGTATTTTCGAGCTGGGTTTCAAGGCGGTGTATATTGCGAAAAGTTACGGCAAGGGCCTGATCCCGGATACCTTTTTGAGTTATAAAAAACAGCGCGCACGCTGGGCCTATGGTGCCATCCAGATTATGAAACACCACGCTCAGCAACTGTTCACTGGTGCCAATAGCCAGTTAACCACTGGCCAGCGCTATCACTTTATCGCAGGCTGGTTGCCCTGGCTGGCCGATGGCGTCAATCTGGTATTCAACCTCGCGGCACTGGCCTGGTCGATTGCCATGGTGGTCGCGCCGCTGAAATTCGATCCGCCGCTCATTATATTTTCGCTGTTACCGCTGGTGCTGTTTGCTTTCAAGATGGCCAAGGTGCTGATTATCTATCGCAGCGCACGCATTGTCGGCACTGCACCGCAGATCATTTCGGCGGTACTGGTCGGTCTGGCGCTGTCGCATACCATTGCGATTGCCACGGTGCAGGG
>CAYRNH010000160.1:0-6083 GCA_964425515.1 uncultured Thiotrichaceae bacterium
CACCATATCTTTGCTTGACTTCAATGATGGAGTCGTATATCTATCTCTGCTCGTTAACCCGTGGAGAAAAGATAATGCTTCGAATAATAAATGCGAGCCGTGTAATGGCTCTGATAACGGCGGTTGTTATGTCAGGTATGATGAGCACCGCTGCGATAGCTGCTAAAGATGTTGGGAAGGGACATGACCATCGTACCTTTTATGCTAACGGTAAGATCGATTACGGCAATATTGGTGACTCGTACAACTCAGATCTGTCCATGTATCTGGCGGGAAATCAGTTTATGGTGATGCAGGATCTTATTGGTGCTTTTCAGAAACAGAATCCTGATATCAAAAAAATATTTGTAGAAACCATTCCGCCGGGCCAGATTCTTAAAGGTCAGCTTCTTAAGCAGGGCAAAATTGCTGGTAAGAAGATTTCCAAAACTCCTGATCTGTTCGCTAGTGTCAATGTTAATCATCTTAACAAGCTGCACAAGAAAAAGATGATGAACGACTATATGATATATACGCATAACAAACTTGCGCTGGAAGTGCTTGAAGGAAATCCAAAACACATCAAGAGCCCCATGGATATGACGCGTAAAGATGTAGTGGTGACTCTGCCTAATCCACTGACCGAAGGTATTTTTAAATTCTACGGTTCAAAGATGCTGAAGATGTACGGTATCTATGACAAGGTCACCGGTGATGCAAAATGCAAGAGCTGCTGGGCAATCAAGGGCAAGACCTGGTTTACTTCACGCCATCATCGTGAAACACCGTTGCGCCTGCTTGCAGGTAAGACTGACGTCGGCCTGGTGTGGACCACGGAAATCATTTATCAGCGTGAGATCGGCCGCAAGATCGAAGGTGTAGCCATTCCGGCGCCGTACAACATGGGTGATAAAGTCGCTTATGCTATCGGTGCTCTCAACAAGGCGCCGCATGCCAAAAATGCTGAGCGTTTCCTTGCCTTCCTGGGTACTGCGGAAGCGCAGGATATTTATGCAAAGCATGGTTTTATCAAAGCAACACAGGCTGAGTTAAAGCTTAAGCCATTGCCTTCAAAGCCCCCGAAGAAAAAGTAAATCCTGATCTGCTTTTTCGATGATAGACAAAGAAGCCGGCAAACACTGCCGGCTTCTTTGTTATGGGCGGTAACAGATCGGGGGGTAAAACTGGAAAGCGCGAAATTGTTTAGCGAATCCGATATGCCGAGTGACAGGCAACACAGGCCGAAGTTACATTGGAAAGCGATTTATAGGCCGCAAGCAAATCACCTTCCTGTGCTTTTAGCGCGAACAGGCTGGCCGCTTTATGCATATTGGTGCCTGCCATGCGCATGCCTTTCGGCATGAATTTGGCGAGATGGCTTGCTTCATGTTTTGGCAGAGAACTCATACCAAGTTGATTTTCGGCAATATCGGCAGCGGCATCCATTTTGTTGGCGGCTAAATCTGCCATGATGGCATTGAGCGTTTCCAGGTGGTTACGCATGCTGGCCAGCATGTGGTGCTGCATCATTTCTGGAAACTTCACCAGCTGTCTCGCATCATCAGCAGCATAAGACGTTGTGCATGAGCAGATCAGCAGCGCCAGTACAGTAGATTTAATCAGGATTTTCATGATGCCTCACAAATGATGTTTTATCGGATCGAGTGTAGCACAGGCGTGACGGTGCGCCGATATGCCCGGGTTTTAATCGAAGGTTCTGCCTCAATCCGAGGCTAGTGGGTTTGGTCGGAGTGGCTTGCGCTAATTTTTTTTGCGATGTTTGATTTGACTGCAGAATGGTTGCTGGCTGTCAGCAGCGGACCGACCACGGCTGTAAGTCTGGCTTCATTCCACGCAGGTTGCTCGGCTTTCCAGCCGTCGTAACGCAGGATGCCGTCGCGGTCGATGACAAAACTCACCGGGATACGCCACATACGCCCATAGCCGGTTGCGGTCGAGTTATCCAGCAGGCCCACAGGAAAGTGCAGTTGCTGCGCAATGGTCCTGACCTTGTCCAGGCCATCGCTGTCGTCCAGGCTAAACCCCAGTACTTCGAGACCCTGATCGCGATGGGCCGCAGCGTAACGCGACAGAATCGGTAACTCCTGCTGACAGGGTTCGCACCAGGTCGCCCAGAAGGTGAGGATGACCGTGTGTCCGCGCAATGCTCGGGTGCTGATACTGTGGCCGTCCAGCGTGGTCAGCGTGGCGGGTGGTGCGGCCTGTCCGAGTTCAAGATCGTTCGCACACACCACCGCGGTCGTGAATAACAGTGGCAGTGTCGCTATGCTGGCTCGCAATATTTTTAACACAATGTTTCTCTATCAGAATTCATGTGACACACCGATACTGAAAGTACTGCGCGGCGCCAGCTGCCAGCCAGTCAGATTTTGGTATACAGGAATCTGTACAAAGCCATACAGCTGTGTGTGCTTTGTGCCGAGAAAGGACAGGCCCGGGCTCAGGTAGAGAAAGGTGCCGCCCGAGTTATCGACATCAGCATTAGCGCCCGAATCCTGGCTTCGATTGCTCAGATTGAACTGTAGCTGCGGCACCCAGCTTGTCTGCGTGATATAGCGTACGCCACTGCTCAGATTAAAATAATTACCGGGGCGATAATCGAATCGACTGGCCACCGAAAACTGGTAGTTGATATGCGCGAAGCCATCGAAATCCTGACTCAGCGCGCGGTAATAATAAGCGCCCAGAATCAAATCGGTGCTGCCGGTGCCTGGTTGCAGGCTGGTATCCAGTGCGCCGCCCGCAGCGGGTCCGGCACTGAAATTCACCGCATCGCCGTACTGCCCGCTGGCGAATTTGATACCCAGCTGAATGCCCAGATTATGGGTCGGCAGAAATCCCTGATAATTACCGATCAGTTTTATATCGCCCAGGCTGGAACTGTTCGAACTCGACAGTGCCAGCGTCGCGGCAGGATCGTATTCACCGTAGGTGCTGTGATCGCGGATGACATAAGGGATTTGCAGACTGACGCTCCAGCTCCGATTCGGGGCATAGCTCAGGCTGGTGGTCGTGTAGTGATTTTTTGTTTGATGTTCAAGCTCGTTCCCCACAGGTACGACCGAAGCTGTGCCGGTGTTATGGCGTAACTGATCCTGATTGATATAGTCGTATTGCAGGTTCAGGCGCCAGCCAGTCTGTGTGGAATATCCTGTCGCTGCATCGGTGCTCAGGGTGCAGCCGCAGGTCGCACAGGCCAGCGCGGATCCACTGGGTAACAGCAGCGCGCTCGCGATGAGCAGTGCAAGGGTGTGCTTAGATAGCATCAGGTACATCCTCCAGGATAAAAAATACTGTACCGTGCGCATGGGGGCGTCTCGTTCAGGCTCGTCTGCGATGAGCCGGGCTTGAGACACGGTCCTGTCATACCTGAGCTTTGATTGCGTCGAGGCGGCAGCTTAGCAACTGAGAACCTTGATGAGAATGCGACATTATGTCGCACGGTTCTGGACCTCGGGCGCTTGTAACCGATAGTGAACAATGCGCTAGAATGACGGTTCCCCGCCGCCAGGCTCTAAGCCGTGACTGGTTTATCACAGCGGGTTCGCGCAGAAACTTTGCATGTACCTTGTCGAGGGATACATATATAAGAGGTCTATCACATGCCAGATGCGTATCGCGCGCAAGCACCTGTTCCAGAGAAGGCTGATTTGCACCGGTTATTTATGTTACGTAATGTCGCCATCGTGGGACAGATCGTTACCGTTGCAGTCGTCGTGATGATTCTGAAGATACCGCTACCGTTGACCGATATTGCCAGCATTATCGGTGCCGTCATGGTGTTCAATGCGCTCACATGGTGGCATCTGCACCGGAGCTGGCAGGTGAGCCACCCGGTTTTTTTTGCGCAGCTGCTGGTTGATGTGCTGGCTTTGTCAGGCCTGCTGTATTTCGCCGGGGGCGCAACCAATCCCTTCGTGTCATTATTTTTGATACCCCTGATTATCTCTGCCACCATGCTCACCAGTGCTGCTACCTGGGCGCTGGCGGCGATCACTATTTTTAGTTACAGCTTGTTGATGCACAGTTACGTGCCGCTGCCGCATATGCATATGAATATGGAAAAGGATATGAGTCAGTTTGGTATGCACGTGATCGGGATGTGGCTGGGTTTCGTGCTCAGCGCCGGGATCATCGCCTATTTTGTCGTCGGCATGGGAAAAGCATTGCGACAGCAGGATCGCGCTCTTGTCCGCGCCCGTGAACATGCCTTGCGCGATGCCCAGCTGGTAGAGCTGGGGACCTTTGCGGCCAGCACCGCGCACGAACTGGGTACACCGCTGGGAACCATGGCGCTGATTACTGCAGAACTGACAGAAGAATATGGTGACAACGAGCCGGTGCTGAGCGATCGGCTGAGTGTGTTACACGAGCAGATCAGTCGATGTAAGTCGGCGCTGTCGACGCTCGCCGTATCCTCGGGTGGGGTGCGCCTGGTGGGGGGCGGCGCCATGGCCGTGGACGGTTATCTCGACAGTCTTTTTGCCGACTGGCAGCAGGCCAATCCGAACAAGTGTGTGCAGACGCACTGGGCCGGGGTACAGCCGGCGCCCGCGATCCTGGTGGATCGAACGCTCAGCCAGGCGATTGCAAATGTGCTGGATAATGCCGCAGAGGTGTCACCCCGTATTGTGGAATGGGACGCGCACTGGGATACGCGTGAACTGGTCATGGAAATTCGTGACCGTGGGCCAGGCATCACCGATGAAGCCCGACAGCATGTTGGTAAGGCACCCTACACAGAGAAACCGGAAGGACTTGGCTTAGGTCTGTTTCTGGCACACGCGATTATCGCTCGCTTCGGTGGTTCGGTGACTTTGTCCGATCGTGATGGCGGCGGTTGCTGCACCCGGGTGCTATTGCCCTGCACACAACTGGCGGCGAGCATGTCATGAGCAAGGTAATGCCGATCGATGAAACAGAAGGCACCCTGCTCATCGTCGATGATGATGCCGGCTTCAGCGAGGCCTTGCAGCGTGCCATGCAACGCCGCGGTTACAGCGTGGTGTGCGCGAGCGATGAGATCAGCGCGCTTCAGGCCGCTGATGAATGTTCACCCGAGTATGCACTGGTCGATCTTCGCCTGGGACAAACATCGGGACTGTCACTGGTTGAACGGCTGGCGAAAGATGATCCGGGAATGCGCATCGTGGTACTCACCGGTTATGCCAGTATTGCCACCGCAGTGGAGGCAATCAAGCTGGGTGCTGTGCACTACCTCACCAAACCGGTTGAACCCGATGAAATTGTGCAAGCGCTGGAACGCGATCAGGGTGATGCGGACGCGACACTTGCCACCAAACCGATGTCAGTGCGCAGACTGGAGTGGGAACACATTCAACGCGTTTTGATGCAACACGATGGAAATATTTCGGCGGCGGCGCGCACGCTCAAGATGCATCGGCGCTCGCTGCAACGCAAGCTTCAGAAACGTCCCTCGCAGGCATAAGTACACCACTGCGGTTCAGGTTAAGAAATATCGAGCGCCATGGTTATGTTCGCTCTTGAATAGACTGGATGCTGCCCGGTAGCAATAGTTTTAAAACCGCACTTTTTATACAAGGCAATGGCGACATCCAGTTTTGTGTTGGAAACCAGAAATACTTTTTTCACGTGCAGTTCCTGAGTTTTTGCTAAACACGCGTGAATGAGTTGTTTGCCATAGCCCTTGCCCTGATGATCGGGCGATACCGCCATTCTTGCCAGCTCGTAAATATCATTGCCATGATTGAACAGTGCACAGACACCGATGACTTTATTATTCGGCGCCAGACTAAAAATATAACCGCCGTCATCAATGACTTTCTGTGGATTGGCGGCGAGCTGACGGTCGACAGCTTCAATTTCGAAATAGGCGCTAATCCATTCTTCGTTAAGGCGAATGAAATCGTTCAGATGATCCGGGTTGTTTTCAAAGACTTGCAGCATCAGGTGTTAAGCACTATCGAACGTTGGGACCGATTGTTAAAAACCGTGCGCATACATAAGTAGCATGAGAATCAGCAATGTAACAATCCAGCCCACGACGTATCGAAGCATCGCTCGCTTTGCTTTTTCTTTTTCCAGCCAGGTGCGCGGATGAA
>CAYRNH010000161.1:0-6027 GCA_964425515.1 uncultured Thiotrichaceae bacterium
GCAATGACTGGTTCTATGTCGGCATCGCCGATGTCACGATAGTGAAGGATAAAACCAATGGACCGGCCGCACTGGTGACCGGTGATGCAACGCATTACGATAATGATTTGAACGTTGACGGCCGGCTGGCATTTTATGCCAATGGCCATTTTGGCGATGACTGGGAACTCACCACCAGCGCGGACACCAGGGAAGGCCCGATCAACCAGCTGTTCACCAATTTTATCGAAAAAGATCCACAGTCGTTGTTCCGTCGCATCGATCCTAATCTGGTGTACCCCACCTTTGGCGATAATTCTGCGGTGATTGAAAACGCCCCGACCTCGGGCAAGTTCTACGTTAAATTACGCCAGCACGACAGCTTCGGGCTCTGGGGTAATTTCAAAATCGCGTATACCGATACCGATCTGGCGCATGTCGACCGTGATTTATACGGTGGCAACCTGCATTACGCACCTGAGCCTACGACCAGCTTTGGCGAAAAGAAATTGATGGTCGACGGTTTCGCTGCCGAGCCAGGCACGGTGGCCGGTCGTGATGAATTTCGCGGCACCGGCGGCTCGCTGTATTTTTTACGTCACCAGGATCTGTCTATTGGATCAGACCGTTTACGCATTGAAGTGCGTGACAAAGACTCCGGCATTGTCATTGGGGTAAAAAATCTTACCCCTGCGATTGATTACGATATTGACTATATCCAGGGCAGGGTGATTCTAAGCGAACCCTTGTCTGCAACCGCCAGTGATGGTCTGTTAGTGAGCAGTGGTTCGATCAGTGGTAACCCGGTCTATCTGGTCGCGCAATATGAATACACGCCGGGTTTTACCAATGCTAAAGACATTGCGGTGGGTGGCCGCGCGCATTACTGGCTTAATGACAATGTCAAACTGGGTATCACCACCAGCAGACAGAATGAAGCCGATAATGTGAACGCACTCGGCGGTGTTGATCTTACCTTGCGAAAAAATGCAGGCACCTGGATCAAGGCCGAAGTTGCGAATAGCGAGGGTGCAGGCAGTGGCGCGCTCAGTTCAAACGATGGCGGCTTCAGTTTTAATCAGCTGGGTCAGGGGCTGGCACCGGGTGACAAAGCAAAAGCGTATCGTGTTGAAGCCAGCACGCGGCTCGAAGATCTGAAAAAAGATGCGCGCGGTACGGCCAGTGTGTATACCCAAAGCCGCGATGCGGGCTTTTCAGCGCCCGGGCAGTTGACGACAAATGCAGTGGGTCAGTATGGCGGCAAGCTCAATATGGCGATGACAAAAAACGTCAATTTGAAAGTGAAGGCTGACACACGTAATGAAGAGCACTCATTAAAAACAGCGGCAGTCGATACCGATGTTGAATACATAATGGACGAAAACTGGCGACTGACGGCTGGCAGTCGACTCGATACCCGCGAAGACAGGTCGGCGGTAATTGCGGCTACACAAAAAACGGGTGATCGCTTTGATCTTGCTCTGGAAGCGGCCTATGATTCCAAAACGAACTGGTCGGCCTATGGTTTTACCCAGGGCACGACCAATTCTACCGGTAATCGTGGTGGCAATAATCGCATCGGTGCCGGTGGAAGTTATCGGGCCACAGACAAGATGAAGGTCGATGGTGAACTCTCGTTTGGTCAGCTCGGCACGGGCGCAAAGCTGGGTACGGATTATCTGATTTCTGATCGTAGTAGTGTGTATCTAAATTACACACTGGACAATGAAAGTTCTGATACAGGTATTCCGACACGCCGTGGCAGTATGAATACCGGTATCCGTTCTCGTTACAGCGACACGACCAGTGTCTATGTCGAAGAGCGCTATACCCATGGTGATGTGCCGACCGGTCTTACCCATGCCATGGGTATTGATCTGACGCCTGATGATCGCTGGACTTACGGCGCATCCCTGGAAGCCGGTACTCTGACCGATCCTACCAGCGGTGCAGACACCTCGCGCAAGGCCATGGGTCTCAAGGCGTCATATTCACACGATCAAATACAGTACGCGGGTGCGCTGGAATATCGCACAGATGACACCCAGAATGTAACCGGTGGCACGAATAACCGGGTCACCTGGCTGGTGAAAAACAGCTTTAAATATCAGCTCGACCCCGCCTGGCGTTTTGTCGGTAAACTGAATCATTCGGATAGCAGGAGCTCGCAAGGAGAGTTTTTCGATGGCCGATTCACTGAAGCTGTGATTGGTTATGGTTACCGACCGGTCGATAATGACCGCTGGAATTCATTGTATAAATACACGTATTTTTATAATGTGCCAACAGCGGACCAGGTGACCGTGCAGAATACGGCGGTACAGTTTTTGCAAAAGAGCCATATTTTGTCACTCGACACGATATATGATCTGACCGAGCGCTGGAGCCTGGGTGGTAAATATGCCTACCGTCTGGGACAGGTGAGTCAGGATCGAGTGAACCCGGTATTTTTCGACAGTCGTGCTATCCTGTATATAGTGCGGGCAGACTGGCATTTTGTACATAAGTGGGACGCACTCATGGAGGCGCGTCTGCTTGATTTGCCTGATGCACAGGATAGACGTAGCGGTACGCTGTTGGGTATTTACCGCCACATAGGCCAGAATCTCAAGTTTGGTATAGGCTATAATTTTACCAATTTTTCGGATGACCTGACCGACCTGAGCTTTGATTCACAGGGTGTGTTTATAAACCTGGTGGGCAAAATTTAAATACGTAGCAGGGCATGCTGCGAACGATAGTTTTAAAACAAGGGTATTTAGCATTATCGAGTTTATTAAATAAATACAGAAGGGAAGTTCTATGGCAAGAAAAACAGATGGCGATACCGACAAGTTTAAATTTCAGATGGATCGGTTTTTCCAGCAGAATGGTGAATGGTTCTATATGACTCGCGAAGGTGAGGAGCATGGCCCGTTTGAAAGCAAGGCAGATGCAGAGGGTGATTTAATAGATTATATCCGCCATCGCCGTAATATGGAGAATTTTGGGCAATAATTAACAGCGCCGTCCGTGGCACATGCTGTAACTCGTTAACCCGGCAGTTTATATCGTTCGGTGCGCAAGCCTGAATCTGGTATCTTGTCTTTAAAAAATATAGACGATTCTATTTTACCCACTACAGAAAACTTGATTCGAAATCGACTGGCGAAGCATCCAGGTAGCAAAAATATTTTTTAATATGGCTGGGCTTTACCATGCATTCGCTGATACACGCCTCAATCGCTTCATCCGTACTATCGAAAGTGTTGAGGGTATAGCCGTCTTCAGCAATCAAAGAAGCGGTCATGTCGGGCCACTCCTGAATATAATATTGCATACAATTCTCCTGAAGAAAGATCTTGCGTTGAATTGAGTGCCTGTCTTCTATGCAGGTGATTGCATGCTAGTCTATCGATGTTACATAGATGTTAATGTATCTTGAACATTCTGTTACATAAAACCTGGATGTGCGCCTGTCCCGGGTCAGTGCTTGCTGTGCCTCATATTAACAATTAGTTAATATGAT
This sequence comes from uncultured Thiotrichaceae bacterium, assembly GCA_964425515.1. GTDB lineage: Bacteria > Pseudomonadota > Gammaproteobacteria > SZUA-229 > SZUA-229 > JASBSR01. The sequence continues at coordinate 3,488 of CAYRNH010000161.1, forward strand.
CGTCATTGAATTGAAACGTCTCTTTGCCATTATGGGCGTGATTGTTAATAATTCCATGGTGAACGCAATGACAAATGTGGCAAATATATCCAGTAACCCTTCCAGTATGCCGACAGATGAAATCCTGCCAGCCTGGTTGCTTGATAAAAATGAACGTGTGAGCGCAGGATGTATGCTGGTCAATATATCCGACGGTGGCGCCGCAGTGCTTGTCCCGGTTAATCAGCCAGCGCCATCGGACGATTTCGATCTTGTGGTTATGTCACCTGAAGACAACAACGGTATTCTTACCATACTTCAGGCAGAAAAACGCTGGATTGATACGGATTATTCTGTCACCCATAAAAAAATGGGGGTGGAATTCATCAATATCAATCCGTTAAAACTGCAGGTCATCAACAGTCTGATTAAAATCATTGATTCACAGGAAAAGGTAAGTTTGGGCTGCAATATTGTGAATTATAAACCGGCAGTTGCGTAGCTCATAAAGATGATTTCAGGGCGACCTGACAGGGACTGATTTTAAAAACAGATATTAGAGATCAGGGTCGGTGATCAAGTATTTCCCTCAATTGCTCTAGTCGCTGAATATTGCCCACGTCCAGCCACTTGCCCTGAAAAAGGTCTGCGCTGACCAGGCCCGTATTATTCTTCTGCCGAATAATCGGCGCCAGTGGGACTTTTCCTGGCTGCATGCCTGCGAAAAATGCTGCGGTGTAAATGCCTATGCCGCTATAGGTGTACATGGTTGGACCGGAGTTGATCAACATTCCATCTTTCAGCGCGAAGTCACCTGCCGGATTGTGCTCGGGGTTGTTGACTAAAAACAAATGTGCCTCGGTTTCAATATCAATGTCTCGCCACTCTGAAAAGTCAAAGTCAGTCCAGATGTCGCCGTTGAGCACGATGAAGGTTTCACCGAGCAGAGGTAGTGCTTTGATGATCCCGCCTGCCGTTTCCAGTGCTTCGGGTTCGTCCGAGTATTGAATCGTGACTCCATAGTTTGAGCCATCGCCGAGCGCCTGGTGAATTTGTTCGCTCAACCAGGAAGTGTTGATCACGATATTCTTTATCCCGGCACGGGCAAGATTTTCAATGTGGTATTCGATCAAATGTTTACCCGCGACTTCGATCAGCGGTTTCGGTGTGCTGTCGGTCAGTGGGCGTAAACGTTCACCGCGCCCGGCAGCAAGGATCATCGCGGTGGTAATCATCGGTTACTGTTCCTGTGCACTGCGTAGCTTCGGGTGATCGAGCACGCAGCTTTGTAATAATGCATGCAGGGGTTCGAGCGCCTGATATCGCTGGCAGGTATCGGTAACATATTTCAAGGTCAGTGGCAGGTCATGCAGATACTGTGCTTTGCCATCGCGGTAATTGAGCCGGGAAAAAATTCCCAGTATTTTCAGGTGACGTTGTACCCCCATGAAATCGAACCAGCGTAGCAAGGTTTCGAAATCAACATCGAGATCTGTCTGTGAGAGATATTCTCTGAGCCAGCCTTCTACACGTGCGCGCGGCCATTCGATATAGCAGTCCTTGAACAGAGAGACCAGGTCGTAGGTGATGGGCCCGATCACGGCATCCTGATAATCGATGACGCCCGGATTATTGTTCGTTGTTTTCATTAAATTACGCGAATGATAATCACGGTGCACGAAAACCTGAGGTTGCTGCAGCGCAGTGTCGATCAGCAGTTTGAACATGGCTGTGAGTGAATTTTGTTGTGCTGAGTCCAGACTGATATCAAGATGCCGGTTCAGATACCAGGTTTCGAACAGGTCCATTTCGGTCTGTAATCGCTGCTGGTCATAGGGTGGCAGGTCATTGCTGATGCGCTGCATTTTGACGATGGTTTTAATGGCATCACCATAAAGCGCGTCAGCACTGGTTTCATTTAACAGATCGAGATAAGGCTGGTTGCCCAGATCATCGAGCAGTAAAAAGCCCAGCCTTAGATCATGCGCAAGAACCGCAGGCGCATTCACGCCTGCATTTCTCAGCAGTTCGGTAATATGAATAAAGCCGCTGCAGTCTTCCTTGTCGGGGGGTGCGTCCATGACAATGCGGCTGTCACCAGCGGTTTTATCGAATACCCGAAAATAACGGCGAAAACTGGCGTCGGAGGAGGCGGGTTCGGGCGCGCTGAAGTTATTGGCTGCCAGCGAGTTTAACCATTGTTGTAACAGGGTTAGTCGATCCTGAGATTGCGTTATGGTATTCAAATGTCGGGCTCGTCATTGTTATACTTTGCGCCCAATTGTATCAGTCTGTGGAGAACCGTGTTTAATGAACCTGTCTGAAAATAAGCCTGCGGTAATCGTGGGTATGGGTGAAATGGGCCGGGTGTTTGCTCGTGGTTTCGAGCATCTGGGCTATCCGGTGCACGCACTGCGACGTGGCGACAGTATGGCCGAGGCAGTGTCTGAGTTCAGTGATCCCGAGCTGGTGTTGATTGCGGTCGGTGAGGCCGATCTGCAGGCCGTGCTCGCAGATATCCCCAAGGTCTGGCGTGATCGCATCGTGCTGCTGCAAAACGA
>CAYRNH010000162.1:0-5936 GCA_964425515.1 uncultured Thiotrichaceae bacterium
CAATTTGGGAGAATAGCTATGCATACGATACTTGGCGCAAATGGTGTTATTGCTCAAGAGCTTTCACGAGCACTGGACGAATTTACACAGGACATTCGGCAGGTGAGCCGGACTCCTCGAAAGGTGAACCCGACCGACGAGACATTTGTCGCCGACCTATTGGACAGTCAAGCAACCGTAAATGCGGTGTCCGGTAGCGAGGTGGTCTACTTGGTAGCGGGCTTGAAGTACAACGCCGCCGTGTGGCAAGAGCAATGGCCGCGCGTGATGCGCAACACAATCGATGCATGCAAGCAGCATGGGGCGCGTCTCGTGTTCTTCGACAACGTTTATGCCTATGGACGAGTGGACGGCGTGATGACCGAACGTACACCATTTAATCCAATCAGCAAGAAAGGAGAGGTCAGAGCTAAGATTGCAACAATGTTGCTCGACGAAATGCGCAGCGGCAATCTACAGGCGATGATCGTGCGTTCGGCCGATTTCTACGGTCCCGGCGCAATCCAAAGCTTTCCCCACGCGACTGTGTTTGATCGCCTAAAGTCGGGAAAAACACCTCAATGGATAGGTAATCCGAATACCGTACACACCTTTACGTTTACACCAGACGCTGGTCGTGCAGTGGCCATGCTTGGTCGATCATCGGATGCATACGGCCAGACGTGGCACCTGCCAACCACCAAGGAACCACTAACGGGAAAGGATTTCGTGGGTTTGGCATGCGACCTGGCAGGACAGCCCTTTAAGCTGCAAGTTGCACCAGGTTGGATGTTGAAACTCATGGGCATCTTTATGCCAGTGATTCGCGAAAATGAGGAAATGATGTATCAGTTTGAATATGACTATCGCTTTGACAGCAGCAAGATTGAATCCGCATTGGGCTTGCAACCGACACCATATCGTCAGGGGATCGGTGAGTCATTGAGAGCTTAAATGTGAACCCGTGTGCAAGTCTTCCCCAACAACGCGGACAGTGAAAAACGGTGTTCCTTCGTCGCCTCGCTTTTCACTGCCGGTTATGGCGAACGTTATGCGTAAATAATTATGAAAAGCCAATTAACACAAGGAAAACAGAAGCGTGTAATGTACGTCGAAAATAAAGAACGTCGTTTGTCGCTGACCTGTTTTTCATTATACTTGTTTCCTGTTGCTAAATAATAGTTAGCTCTGGTTTTACATAATTCTATAGGTGTCATATGAAAAAAATACTGATTGCTTGCCTGTTGTGGTTGGGTCTTTGCTTAAATGTACATGCGGAAGGGATGTTTAAACTGTCTCATCTGTGTAAGGAAGATGTCATGAATATGATCAAGTGCAAAGTGGATGAGGGTGTCTCTGCGGATGATGCTATTAGCTCGATGAAGTTGCGCGCCAACCTGCTCAATTTCAAACTGGTCGGGGAGATGCCGCTGTCCAAACAGGTGGCTGCGATGGGTGGAAAATCCAACCGTATGGAGATATTCCAGTTCTGTGATGCGATGATTGCTGCGAAGATGGTCAAGTACAGTATGGCATTTGCTGGTTACCTGCCATGCCGCATTAGTCTGGTGCTTGATGATAGTGGCCAGGCGTGGCTGATTACTCTGAACATGGATAAAACCATGAATGATGCCAGCTTGCCCAAAGGATTAAAAAGTCTGGGCATGAAAGTACGTAACAATATCTATTCAATTATCACAGCTGGAGCGGAAGGCGACCTGTAGGGGCGGGCTGAAATAAAAGGGGCCGGTGACAAATGATAATCTGTTATAAAGGAAAATAATCCATGTTTGTCATCGCCCCATTTAATGCCTTGCTCGGTGCGCCATTGAGTATATAAATGCTAGCACCGATTGTGACGAAATTGACTCTGGTATTTCAGGCCAAACTTTCATATTATTTACGAAGGTGGCCTGGAATTCGATCCCAATTTATATATTGCGAAGCCGCCACTCGCTTGTTCCGCTAGTTGTTTCTTTGGGTTAAGCGTACTACTGGAACTCGCTCTCGACAGGATATCAAGGAGGCTGGTATGAGCAGATTCAACCTTAGGCATGTTTACGTTATTGCGGTTATCCTCGCGCTGACACTGCCTGCAGTCCAATGCGCTGGAGGCGGTTCATCAAGTTCATCGAATAGAGCCACAGTGAATGTTCATGCGGTGGTTCTGAAATGAAAATGCCAATAAGCCTGTCCTTGATTCTTTTGGTGTTCAGCTTTTTGGCGCATGCCGCCACGAACGAGGCCAGCTTCACGCCCGATAGCATCATCAAACCAATTTTCGAAGTTGGGCTGGCCAATTCAACAAGCTCGACGCGCTCGGCACTTTATACCTGTTCAGGTACGACTCCCAGCGAGTGTGAAGTAGAAATCACAAATCAGGCCGCGCTCAATGCGCTCTTTGCAGGTGCTTCGGTCGCGCCAGGAACGTACGACCAGATGTATGTTCGGCATTGTACAACCGGGACGGGTTACACCGCCAGGCTGCGCGGAAGCGTTTCAATTGGGGCGGTGCCGACAACTTATTACACGACTTCGGGTGCGGACCCGCTATCGACTTCCAGTGCCAGTCTTGATTATGTAACGGTTCCTTATCAGGGCTGCGAGACGACTTACCATCTGGCAAGTCCGCTCACTGTTTCTGCTGGAGATACAGTCAATTTAAGTCTTTTTTTCTCTCACCTGAATATTGCCTGGGCCCGACTTGGTGCCGAAACAATTCCCAGTGGCTGCACACAGAACGCAGGCATGACGCAATCAGTGTGCATGGCCTATCCAGACATTGTTCCTTATGTGGGCGATAACACTCCAACATTGGAACGCTATTATGTGATTGAGGACTCTGTCGTCAATCCCACTTTTGAGTCCGTGGGGGCGATGGTGTTGCTTGTGACTGATTCGGTCACAGGAAATGTGCTCGCTGGCTTTACCAGGCGTTTGTTTAGTGACACATCTGTTCCACCTTCGGCGACCTACGATACGCCACTGAAGCAGATCACAGATAATCATGATGGAACCTGGCGCCTTGAGAACTACGGATCGACGGCCACCGGGACCGGCTATATTATCTTCCCCGCTTTCCGAAGAAGCAGTCATGCTTCATCATATCTAACGGACAGCGGAACCTCGATTGCGTATCATGCCTATCGAGACATCAATTCAGAACTGGATTCCTGCCCTTCGGGACCACTGTTCACTGCTTATCCCATCACAGTGGATACTAGCGGAACGCCGACCATGACAGAATTTGTAAGCATGACGCCACTTGGAAATCTGAATCCTTCCAGTCATGTGTTTCCGACCGACCATATGTACATCAATGTGAACCAGGTCGGCGGTGTACCGCAGACTGGCCATGTCTATCTGCCGGGGAATGCCTATGTCACCCAGATGGAACAGAAGTCGTACACTTTAGGACCACTTACAGGTGTTACGGAATACAAGGTGGAGTTCAGTGCGTGCAAAGAGTTTTCATTCTACTTTGATCACCTGGAGTCCCTGTCTACAGATCTTCAGACGATCTGGGATGCCAATGGACCCGCAACGGATTGTCAAACCTATACAACCGGGCCCAGTACGCTTACCACCTGTTCGATGTCGATGAAATCCTATCTCACGGCAGGCACTTACATGGGAACAGCCGGAAATCCTGATGGAATTTATGGCGTGGATCTGGGCGCATATGATTCGCGAGTGACCCCCATCGTATTCGCTAACAATGCACGCTATGGTTCGTCACCAGATGGAAGGGATCGGATGCATACGGTTTGTCCGATTGATTACTTCGATACTTCAATGAGGGATACGCTGAGGACTTTCTTTAAAGCCTGGGACGGAACACCGAGAACAGCGCCTCCGGTCTGCGGAACGATTGATCAGGATCTCGCTAGCACAGTTCAAGGAAACTGGTTTGAAACACCAGACTCAACTTTCTCCCCTGAAGACCCAAATCTTGCTCTTGTACATGACAATTTCGATCCGAGCATTCCTGTGTTTTCGGTGGGAACAACGCTGGCAGGGCTTCCAGGTGGCGCTTACCAATTTGTTCCCTCAGCAGGAACGACTAGCCAGGTGAATCGAGATTTTGGACTGGTCACCGACACAGGTATTTACTGCTATGAAAATCTTACCGATGGCAGCACCGCTGTGGCCAACACCGTAATCCTGTTACAGAGAACCGATCCGGACACGCTCACTATCGAGAAGCAATCGGCCAGCAACTGCGCTGCACTTGCCACTCCATGGGCCTTTAGTTCGCCTATCACGTATACCCGCTGAAACCACGAGAATCATGGTGACGCTACCCTTTAACGAGAATACATAACAAGGCTCGGCTTATGTGGGCTTGATCACTATTCTGATACCTGAATTTGAAGTGAGTAGTTGAGGGTGTTTGTCGCACCTTCCCCGTTAAAAGATCCGCTTACCGGCATGGCGTCGCCTGCGTGAGCCGCTGCGGCGATAATCATATGTTCTTGACTCGTACACTTCAGCAGTTTGTTCGATGCGCTCAGGATGCGAACGTTCTGTGAATCGCGGTTGAGATGGGCTTGTTTTTAATAACTTTATTCCACTACCCGTGACCTGTAGAATCACGACCTTATGCAAACTCAGGCACATCAAAATACAGACGGGGCTGCTAAAGCAAACCGGCCAGGCAAGCAGGCGGTGATTCCAACGGTCACGGTCCAGTCTGGTCGTCCGTCCAGCAAGATTGCAATTAGCCCTGATGCACAGGCTGATGTTGAGCAGGCGTACCTGGCATCGCAGCGCCAGCGGTTCAAGGTTGAAATTGTGCGCCTGACCGGTGGCGAAATGATCAACATTCTTTCTCGTCACGGTGTGTCAAAAGAGCGGGCAGAGTTGCTCGGCTTTGTGCTCAGTTACGTCTATGCCTGGCAATGGCTGCAGATTAATGTTCATGTCGAATACCAGGCGCGTGTGCTCGATTCGTTTATGCGTGGCAAGCAGGCTTTTTTGATGCAGATGCTGCTGCAAAGCAACAGCGTTGATGAATTTATCAATCATTACATCGATTACTGGTCGCAGTATCAGGATGCGCCGCAGTTGCAACAACAGCAGTTATTACAGTTGTTGCAGCAATACGGTAATCGGGAAACACTGGTTGCTGAACTGCTAACACTCTGGCAATCACTGGGGCTGCTGGAGAAAAGCTTTGCCGAAGGTTACAAAGACCTCGCAAGAGAAGAGAAGGAACGCTACGCCGGTATGCTGGATGATGCCGACAGGGAGCGGCTGGCGCTGGTCGATGCCATGCCCGATGTAACACTGCCAGAATCATACAGCAAGATGGGCATCATCCCGGCGATGGGTTGTCCGCAAACCTGTCGTCACTGCATGTTTATATTCCGGCCGTTGATGAAAAATACCGATGACCCGGATGTACTGTACGAGATCGTCAATGGTCTGACCGGTTCCGTGTTGTTTACCGGTGGTGATCTGACCAAACAGCTCGATCATTTCTACGATGCGATCCGTCAGATGCGCAATGTCACTACCTTCGCGATTTTACTGAACGGTGATTTTGCTGACACCCGGCAGCTGACCAAAACGATTATGGGTAAAATGGCTAGCGCAATCCGCCAGCGGTTACCGCACTGGCCCAAAGCCAAAGTGATGCTACAGATCAGTTTCGATGAGTTTCACCAGGAAGTGATTGTTAATAAAAAGGGCGAGCTTGAAGAGCGCATCCCGGTTACCAAGATCGCGAACATCGTCGAAACGGCACCGCTGTATGCCGATGAAATCCAGCTATGCCTGTTGCATAAACAGGTCCATCATAACTTCTCGATGGCGCTGTTCGAAAAGGGCGTGTTTGCCAGACTGACAAACGAACTCGGCAGACGTGGTCATCAGGTTCAGGTGTTGTCTTCTGCCTTGGCCTCGCGGTTAAAACGCAACCCGGAAGCACCGCAACAACCGGCGCAATTGATCAG
>CAYRNH010000163.1:0-5925 GCA_964425515.1 uncultured Thiotrichaceae bacterium
TATATCCTGACTTCAGGAAGCGCGGGTTTTTGCCTACGACTTCTTCAACACTATACCCCGTGCCTCTACAGAACTCTGGATTTACATATTCAATATTGCCTTTCAGGTCAGTAATCATTACCGATACGGGACTTTGTTCTATCGCCTGCGATAACTTGCGCAAACTATCCGCAGTTAATTTATGGCCATTACTCTCTGCTTCCAGGTCAACAATGAGTTTATTGACATTCTGCGTCATCTGATTAAATGCACTCGCCAAACTTCCGATTTCATCATTGGCTTCAACCTGCGCAATGACATGGCGATTACCTTTACCCATACTTTGCACAACAGCCGTTAAACGCCGCACGGGCCCAAGTAATAGCTGGGTCGTGCCGAGCATTATAAGTACAACAACAACGGCTATGATCGCCACCAGCATCAGTGCGCTACGTTTTTGTAAATCAACCGGCTGTAAAAACACCTCCTGCGCCTGAGCATAAACCACAGTCCACGGCATGGTCTCCAGTCGACTTACCGCGGAAGAAAAGGTGTCGGTGCCAAGACCGTAATAGCGGCTATTAAAAAACTTTTCCGGGCCGCCGTTTTCAAGTTTTTCAAACCACTCATCAGACTCAGCGTAATCTGAATCTGCGTTACCAGGCACCAACTTTTGTTGTTTTAATTCATCCAGCAAGTTTTCATTCATGCGTTTTGCAAGGGTATACTGCAAATCGCTGCGCTTGCCATGCACCAGCCTCAGGTTGTTTTTATCAAGCAACACCGCAAAGGAACGCCGCCCGGTCTGACCACGCGACCCTGTGATTAAATCTTTGAGCGCATCTGCTTTGTACTCAGCGCGTATAACGCCTAAAAATCGATCGGCCAGGTCATACACCGGACAACTGAAATACATAACTGCCTTGTTGTCACCTGGAAACATGACAGACGACTGATATACCTTCCTGCTCTGTTTAGCTAATTTAAAATATATCTGCTTACTTTCATCCTTGCCTATATTCTCGGTTTCTGTATCCAGCAGATTAATTCCGTTTTTATCTAGCAGCGCATATGAGCGTACAGCGTCTTTTTGTTTTGACTGCAGGGCTTTGAGTATTTCTAGCGCGGTTGTGCGGGAAACTCGGTTTTCGCCTTTGTATCTAAGGAAATTCGCCAATACAGGAAGGCGTGCTTCTGCCGCAAGACTTTTTCGATTAATTATATTGTAATCATCCAGTCGCTCAGAGTACTGCTGCGCCGTTGCTGCTAGCAACTTGTTCGCACTATGGGTTAAATTCTGAGTCATGATGTAATTATCAAATCTCGATAACACGCCCAACGACATCAATACAATCAACAAAAAGGCTGTGAGCAATTTCGCACGTAAGCTATACTGCCGCGCAATAAGAATACCTACTACGAATAGCAGAACACCGCTGACAACCATGAGAATCGCGATCTGAATCAACATACGCTATCGCCACTGCATTGCCACACAGCAGCCCCCATAAACCCTTGTAGACACAGAATATCCATCGTTAAAGAATAGCAGCCAATCAGACCTGATGACCCAATATTTTCCTCATTTTCCACTTAAAATTGTATGACTCGACTCAATAAATCCAGCTTTGGCAACTGGCCAACCCCCATCAGCAGCGCCCTGATAGCCGGTGCCACATCACAGCTCGACGAGGTCGTCAGCTATGGCTCTGAACTATGGTGGCTGGAGCGTCGCCCGAACCAGGGCGGCCGAGTCGATATCATGCGCCAGACGGCAGCTATGACCAAAGGTCGGCTCCCGCCAGAATTCAGCTGTCGTAGCCGCGTGCACGAATACGGTGGCGGCAGCTACTGTGTTTCCCACGACGGAGTATTTTTCGTCAATGATCAGGATCAGGGCATTTATTTCCTGGGCCATGATGACCGGCTGCGCCGTATATCCGTCGCCGAAGACACGCGCTACGCGGACCTGACACTTGATACCACCAGACAGCGTCTTATTTGTGTACAGGAACAGCACTATCCTGATAAATCGCCAGTAAACTCACTTATCGCTATTAATCTAACCACGCTTATCACCACAGTGCTCGCACAGGGCTATGATTTCTATGCCAGCCCAAAGCCGTCTAACGATAACAGTCAGATTGCCTGGTTGTGCTGGAATCATCCCAATATGCCATGGGATGCTGCCGAACTCTGGCTCGCTGATTTCAGTGCCGACGGCAGTCTTCAAGGCGCCTCGCACATCACTGGTGGCCACTCGGTTTCTGCGTTCCAGCCGGAGTGGTCACCGGCAAGCCGACTGCACTATGTTGATGACCGAAATGGCTGGTGGAATCTTTACAGTTATCACGACGGGCAGAGCCATGCGCTTTATCAGTGCGAAATGGAATTTGGTTTACCGCAATGGGTTTTTGCTCAACGCAGTTACAGCATTATCGACAACCATCGGATAGTTTGCAGCTATATCAGTGAAGGCCAGAACAAGCTGGGCATACTCGACTGCACACAGAACACGCTTGTAGAAATCACTACTGACTACAACAGTTTTTCAGCTATCAACACGAACACCGAGTACGCCTGCTTTATTGCTGCTGCAGATGACACCCCCGCGCAACTGGTGAAAATGGATCTAAGCAGCCACACAACCCATTCTTTGCGCAATAGCGCGAACATTGATGTTGATGCGCGATACTTTTCTCGACCTCAGACGATTGAATTTTTAACACGCCATGGTGACACCGCCCACGCTATTTATTATCCGGCGCACAATCCTGATGTGGTTGCTGACACGGAACAGAAGCCGCCATTGATTGTTATCACTCATGGCGGCCCGACCGCACGTAACGATGCTGCGCTTGATCTTAGAAAACAGTTCTGGACATCCCGTGGTTATGCCCTGCTTGACGTTAATTATAGCGGTAGTAGTGGTTATGGCCGCGCTTATCGTGATCGCCTTTATGGGCAATGGGGTTTGCGTGATGCTGAAGACTGCTGTGACGCAGCAATGCACATGGTGAATGCCGGTTTTGTGGATCCTGAACGGCTGATTATCAAAGGCAGCAGCGCCGGTGGTTATACCGTACTGTGCGCGCTCACCTTTCATAACGTGTTTTCGGCTGGCGCAAGTTATTATGGCATCAGTGAGCTCGAAGCACTTGCCAGGCACACTCACAAGTTCGAAGCGCATTATCTCGATCAGTTGATTGGGCCTTATCCCGAGATGCGTGAGACTTACCAGCAACGTTCACCACTACATTATGTTGAGCAACTCAGCTGTCCGGTGATTTTTTTCCAGGGGCTGGAAGACAAGGTGGTCCCGAGCGAGCAGGCCGAGATGATGTTTACCGCACTCAAACAAAAAGGCATCGCGACCAGCTATCTTCCATTTCCCGGTGAGGCCCATGGTTTCAGAAAAGCCGACACTATCATTGCCTGCCTTAAGGCCGAGCTGGAATTTTATGCGCGTGTACTCAATTTACCAATGGATGATGAATGCGATGGTGATCTGAAAATTGAAAACCTGTCTTATTAACTGAAACGCTCGACTTCAAATTTCTTTTCATCGGTTTTCCGAATCTCACCATAATGCGTGCTGAAACTTCCTTTTTTTAGGTCTTCGTAATACCACTCCAGCGTTGCAATCACTACTGGAAAAGCCAGGCGATCCCAGGGCACTTCCTGTTCTGTCACCAGTTTCACTTCAAGACTTTCACTCCCAGGACTGGCTTTGCCTTCATGAAGAATACCGCGGTACATGGTGTACATTTGATTGATGTGAGGAATACTGAACACACAATATAGTTCCATCTCGCGCATATCGGCATTGGCTTCTTCCATGGCTTCGCGCGCAGCACCTTCCAGACTGGTTTCCTGATTTTCCATGAATCCGGCAGGCAGGGTCCATAAGCCGTAGCGTGGTTCGATAGCACGCTTACATAACAATATTTTATCTTCCCATTCAGGAATACAGCCGGTGACTACTTTAGGATTCTGATAATGCACCACACCACAGGCTGGGCAGACAAAGCGTTCGCGATTGTCTCCCTCGGGAATAATGATATGGACTTCAACGCCACAGGCAGAACAATATTTCATCGGACTTTTTCACAACTGACACCATCATATGTTACGTGATTTATGTCGGTTTTTTTCATAAATCAGCAAAAATCGCGCTTGTATTCTGCACATATTCGAGCCTATTATTATGTATCGGTACCCAGCCGTTCCAGCCAGATAACACGTCTGCGCCCCTCTATGTCAGACTTGCCTGGCGAAACGACTCATTCAATATTGACTGAACCACAGGAGATAGTGATGAGACGACTCTATTTTATGCTTCCCGACATCAGCTCTGCCAGAACCGTGGTGGACGAACTGTTACTCAAACGCATCAATTCCAGACAGATCCATGTCATGGCCAGAGAAGGCACCGACCTGGGCGACCTGCCTGAAGCCAGCCTGTTCCAGAAAAGTGATTTTATCCCGGCTATCGGACGCGGCCTGGCTGTCGGTGGTGTAACCGGTATTCTGGTCGGTGTTATTCTTGCCGGGTTCTCACTGAGTGGCGCTGTCATTCTGGGCGCAGTGCTTGCTGGCGCTGGTATCGGCGCCTGGGTTTCCAGCATGATCGGCGTCGATGTGCCCAACAGCCAGATTCATCACTTCGAGCAGGCAATCAATGCTGGCAGCATCCTGATGATGGTCGACATTCCGGCAACACGCGTGGCCGAAATCGAAACCATGGTGTATGGCCATCATCCGGCAGCGGCAGCTGGTGGCACGGAACCGCATATACCTGCATTCCCTTAAATCGCTTTTGGTAGAACTGAGACAGCCGGGCCTGGAGACCCGGCTGTTTTTTTCCAGCGACTCAGGCCAGAATATCAGGAATAATCTTATCTTCGAGCAGGGTAATCCGGTCTTTGAGGTGTAACTTCTGTTTTTTCAGGCGCTTAATCTTGAGCTCTTCAACCATCGTGGAGCCGAGCAGTTCGTGAATCGTTTCATCCAGCTGACGATGCTCCTGCTTGAGCTCGGCCAGCTCAAGACACATGGCATCGATTTCTTCGACACTGAATAAGTCACTCATTCATCACCCCACTGCAATAGAGCACGGTATCACACTCTGGAAAGCGCAAACAAGCGCGCTGGAGCTTGCCATCATAAATTTCATGCGATACAATTCGAATGATGTCGAATTATAAAACTATTGACCCGGATACTCTCGCGCGTCAGTTTAAAGCACTGTCCAATCCGCACCGTCTGCGGATATTTAATCTGCTCAGCGGCTGTTGCGAACCCGGAAACCAGCACAACACAGAAGAGATACTGAGCTGCTGTGTCGGCGAGCTCGACCAGCAACTCGGTATCGCGTCTTCGACACTCTCGCACCATCTGAGAGAACTCCACCACGCCAGCCTGATCGAAATGAAACGACGCGGCAAACAAATTTATTGCTCGGTGAATACAGAAACCCTGACACAACTGAAACATTTTTTCGGCAATGCGCCGACACAACAATACAATCCCACAGGTGAGCCATGACCAACAAATCGCAGAACCAGCAAAACGCTGACCAGATCCGCCAGCAGGTACGCGCCAGCTATGCCGAGGTTGCCGAGGCGAGTAATGAAGAGAGTTGCTGTGGCGTGACTTCCAGCTGCTGTGGAGTGTCCTCAGACACTGCGATCAACGCCCTGGTATCCACTCGTCTGGGTTATTCACAGAACGATCTGGACCAGGTGCCCGGTGGTGCCGACATGGGGCTGGGCTGCGGCAATCCACGCGCCATCGCCAGCCTGCAGCGAGGCGAAATCGTGCTCGATCTTGGCAGTGGCGGTGGTTTTGACTGTTTTCTCGCCGCGGCAGAAGTCGGTGAACAGGGCATGGTCATCGGTGTCGACATGACCCCCACCATGATTAGCAAGGCACGCGCCAATGCCG
>CAYRNH010000164.1:0-5920 GCA_964425515.1 uncultured Thiotrichaceae bacterium
TGATGAACGACCTCAATTAGTACTGAAGAAAAAATCGGAGTATATTTTGAAAAGGATAATTTTTCGAAGCCAGTGAAATGGGAAGGTGTCTATCGTGAACGACGGGCGACTTTTGCCTCGGGCATCGCCGATGAATGTGTTGCTTGCTGCAGCGATACTGGTTGTGCTCACTCTGGGTGTTAGTCTGCTGCTGGCAACCCGAGGCCCCTGGCTGGGACTGCGCCTGCGTCCCGGTCGCAGTTGTCATTGCTGGGAGGTTGTTTCGGTATTCCCCGATGGCCCAGGTGCTGGACACGTGCATGCGGGTGAACACATTCTTGGCTTGAGTTCTGGGCAGCAGACGCTGAACGCCGACCCGCAAGTTCTGCTGAATGAACCCGATACTCTGCCGACCTTTGCTGCCTTCAACCGGTTTATTATCGAACAGGCTAAGGTGTGGAAAATGCTGCAGGCTCCGATCCTGCGATTGCGTATCGCGAACCGGGGCTGGACCGAGATATCGCCAGCACCGCACCGGCCCATTCTGTCGCTTCCCGTACCTTACTGGCTGACAAACCTTGTGGGTGTGGTCGCGTTTCTGGTCGGTGCCGGACTATGGGGGCTGCGCCGTAGCCAGCTGGCGACTCGGCTGCTGGCCGTTTCCGGGGCAGGGATGTTACTGGCGGCCTGTAGTGCGGCAGTGTATATCTCGCGCGAACTGGCTCTTGCTCCCGGCGACTTTCGCGCTTTGTCCTGGCTCAACCATGTCGGTATCCTGTGTTTTAGTGCTGCCAGCCTGGGTCTTTTATACATATCTCCACGCCGCCTGGCGCGCTTTCCTTTGCTGCCCTTGTTAGCGGTTGCCGTGCCGGTGCTGCTTGCCAATGAACTCGGTCAATGGGTTAATTTGCCGCTGCACACTTTCTATCTACCTTTGCTGTTGATATTTATTGGCGCCGGTGTGGTGATCGCGGGTCAGTGGTACCAGACCCGCAATGACCCGGTGGATCGGGCGGTACTGAAATGGTTCGTGCTGTCTATTTTTGTCACCATCGGGTTGAGTGTGATCATTTCTATTCTGCCAGCTCTGTTACGCCATCCACCGCTGTTGTCCATCGGCTCCAGTTTTGCCATTGCTTTGATGATGTATCTGGGTCTGGTGCTGGGCGTGGCTCGCTTTCGATTGTTCGAACTGGATCGCTGGTGGTTCGAGGTCTGGTTGTGGTTTTTCGCCGGTGTGGTGGTGATTGCCCTTGATGCAGCACTCGCGCTGGTCGCAGATTTAAACACTACCGGTACCATGACGTTGTCCATCATTGCTGTCGGCTGGGTATATTTTCCTGCCCGTCAATGGCTGTGGGGCAGAGTGACCGCCTTCTCACGCACGGAACTGGAAGACTATCTACCACAATTGGTCCAGACCGTGTTTGCAGCGCGGTCTCCGCTGGAGTTTGGTGAGCGTTGGCAGGATTTTCTTCAGCACATTTTTCGACCCCTGCGCTGGACGCCGGTGCCGCAATCGGTGCAGCAGGCTACTCTGCTGGATGAAGGTGTGCGCTTAAGAGTTCCGGGACTGGGCGGTGGGCCGACTCTGGATCTCGAGTATCGACGTCACGGCCATGCGCTGTTTTCTCATCGCGATGCGCGACTGGCGGATGTGCTCTACACGGTGGCGGTGCGTGCCGAGGAGAGCTGGTTCGCACGAGAGAGCGGTGCGCGCGCTGAACGCGAACGCATCATGCGTGATCTGCATGACGACGTTGCCGCCCGGTTGCTGACACTGGTGCGTCGGGGCGCCAGTGCCCGTGATCGGGAACTGGCAGGCGGGGCGCTGGCCGCCTTGCGCGAAGCTGTTTATAGCCTCGATGCCGTAGAGTCCTTGCCACTACACGAGGTGCTTGCGGATTCTCGCGCGGAAGTGGTCGAGCGTCTGGAAGCCGAAGGTGTCACTGTTCACTGGGAACAGCAGGGGATAGACGACGCACTGAGTCTGAAACCGCGCCAGACAGCGAGTCTGAGACGTATGATCCAGGAGTCTGTGAGCAATGCATTGCGTCATGCACATCCGCAGGAGGTTAAGGTGAGTATTGGTGTGAAAGCGGGGCAACTAATGCTCAATGTTCACAATGACGGTGTCGAGACAGCTGAGTCAGCTGTTGCTGGCGGTCACGGACTCAACAATATGCGCAGCCGAGCTGTAGAACTGGGAGGCGATGCGCAATGGCAGCATGATGCCAACGGACGCTTCAGTGTGAACACCTGGTTTCCGGTAAGCGACGCACAAAGGAGTCATTAATGAATACTGGAGAAAAAATTCTTATTGTCGAAGATCATGCCGATACTCGCGCCTGGCTGGCAGGAATTGCGCAAGAAGCTTTCCCCGGTGTGGTGACTATGTCTGCTGCCTGTTTGTCAGAGGCGAGGGCGCTCCTGCCCGAAAATGATTTCAGCCTGGCGCTCGTGGATATCAATCTTCCGGATGGTTCCGGCATTGATCTGGTGGGTGAACTTTCAGCAATCAATCCTCCCGTCGACTGTGTCATGACGACGATTTTTGACGATGATGCACATTTATTTGCGGCATTACAGGCAGGGGTTCTGGGTTATCTCATCAAGGATCAACCGACCGATCGGCTGGTGACGCATCTGCGTGGTATCGCTAACGGTGAGCCGCCTTTGTCACCACGAATTGCGCGGCGTATTCTGCGTCATTTTCAAAAGGACTCAGTCGCACCGGAAGTGCCACAACCGCTTACACCACGCGAACTGGAAGTACTGGCGCTGGTGGGAAAAGGGTACAACCGCAATGAAATTGGTCGACTGTTAGGTATCAGCGCCAACACCGCCGCTGGTTACATCAAAAACATCTATCAGAAATTAAATTGCAACAATCGCGCAGAAGCGGCGCTCGAAGCAGTGCGCCTTGGTCTGGTGAAGCCGGGTGGTTAATAACAACCACCCGGGATATCGAGTTAAACTTTACGTTTACGTCGCGCGGCCAGAACCAGACCGCCGATACCACTGAGATAGAGCCAGAGGCTAGCGGGTAGAGGAACGGTACTCAGCGGAACCTGTGCCTGGCTGAAGTCCAGCGTAACGTTTGAGCTCAGCGGGTTCAGATTGACCCCGAACGTGTGTGCGTAATCACTTTCACTCCATGCAGTGGCTCCATATGCCTGATTTAACACATCAACGGATGCGTTCCAGTTCAATGTTGCGCCAATAGTCGTGTCCAGGGTGACGGTTTGTATGCCTGTATTGAAATAAGTACCTAAAGCACTACCAGAAATAGCAGCACCTGACGGAGGGGAAACATAGCTAAAGCAAGTTGTAACTTTGCCATCACAGTACGTACTTGTGCTATTCCCCAGATTATCTCCATGGTTACTGGTCAGTGACCAGGACGTGTCTGCGCTTTGTTCAGGAACATAAAGAGACTTGTTGTAATCGTAAAGACTGCTATCGTTAGAGCTTTCACCGGCTTGAAAGCTGATCAAGTCCGTAGGAATCCCGGCCGTTTCACCTGTGCCGGTAATATTTGGATCAGTCAGGTAAAAGCTCGCTGAAACGTCACTGCTAGCAGTAAAGCCACCTGCACCAGGATTGGATGCTTTTTGCAGATCGGTAGCACCCATATTCGAGTAGCCGTCAAAAAGCAGGCTGACGCTAATTTGAACCGGCGTACCGTTGGCATAAACAGGGGCACCTGTTACCGGATCAAGCGCAGACTGAACCACCGCAGAATTACTGAAAGAAGCAGTTGAGTTTCCGAAAACGCTACTCTGTGTGTCATCGATGTATGGATCAGAAGCAGAGCCATTGGGAGCATAAATCGATGAATAAGCACCCGCGTTACCGCCAGCATTCGCATGCGCTGAACCATAAGCCGCTGTAGAACCACTGCTACCGCACAGTGATCCCTGACTGCACGAATAGAGATGTGATACTTGTGCCGTTGCCGGTACTCCAGTACTGGAATCGTTTAACGGTCCATATAGATACGTACCAGAATACAGACCTATAGAACCATAGCTACTGGCAGATGCGCTTGGTGTCTGCGGTTGCGCATTGACAGTACTCGTGGCACCGGCCAACGCGAATATGACTGCTACACCGAAAGAGGTGTAACTCGTAGTGGGTTTGTTGATCGCATTTTTCATTTTTCCATTTCTCCATAACAGCAACTGATCCAAAAGTGTCTTCGCAACGACAACGAAGTGACAGGTGTGGTTATTTATAAGAGAACAATAACGACATCCGTTTACCGCTTGTTGTTTGTTGCCGGAACCACAATAGGACAGTTTTTCAGCAGTGTTCACATCCTATTTTGCTGAATGAAGCATCGCCACCCCCTAAACGTGGGGGCCGCACTCGCGATTGAGACGTTTATCCACTACTGCGCATAATGTATATTATGTTAAATAATAAATATAAAATAGAACCAGATAGTTATTGCTACTACTTAATAATTAACATTAAGTTTTGGTCAGCCACAATAATGACTAAACTTTTCGCTAATCCCCCTCCCGATTAACAATGGAGCTCAGAAATCACAGATCTAAGTCCCAGGGTTAAGGATATGTGCCGTGTGGGCGATGGTCGATATGCGGATGCAGTGGTCGGCCGATGAGTTCGTGCAGACCTAGTAGTACCAGCAAGGCCACAAACAGCCTGCGCAGGATAGATTCTGGCAGGTATATAGCTAATGCGCCGCCAGCCACCGTGCCGACCATGATGCCAAGCCCGAGCCATGGCAAGGCTCGCCAGCAGACAGTACCCTCGCGCTGATTTTCAGCAACGCCGCCGACAATCGCTGGCAGACGCGAGACCAGCGATGATCCTTGTGCGAGTTGCTGTGGCATACCCAGACCAAGTGCGAATAATGGTGCCAGCACCGGACCGCCGCTGACGCCAACCACGCCGGCGACACTGCCGGCGATCACACCCACGAGCACCAGCCAATATAACGGCCAGCCACTGGCGAAACCGGTATGTAGATCGCCTTTAGCAAGCAGTGCCAGTGCACCGAGCAAAACGACCACGCCGAATAGCCGGCGCAACAAGCTTTGCGGCCAGCTGGCCGACAGTCGCGTGGCAATCGGTGCACAAATCAAAGCAGGCAAGCCGGTCCATAACAGGGTTCGCCATTCCACGTTTCCATGCAAACCATAGGTGACGGCGCCACTCACGGCAGTGAAAAATGCTGCGGCCATCGCGGTACCGCGCGCCTCGAGGAGACTCATGTCCCCCCATTCGGTCAGCAGTGGTATCAACAAGGTACCGCCCCCCAGGCTGGCCAATCCGCCACCGAAACCGGTGATCAAACCACTAGTGAGTAACCGCACAGACTTGTTCATGTTTAAGCACCGCTGAGAAACAGCATTCTGGTGAGTTAGTTATTATGTATGCTACCAGGGTGACAGTAGCTAATTCGGAAATTCACGACTGACAAAATCCAGAGTCATCCAGACGTAGAGTATCATCCGGACATGGAGAGCATCGCAGAATGACCTGTGATAGCTTAAAATTTAACACAAAGATAACAAGGAGACGAAGATGCGTGATTACAGCAATATGCCAAAACTGGAGTGGAATGATGACAAGGCAACACTGGCCAAAATAAAGGCCCAGATGATGCGCGAAGAACCCCTCATTCTGGTTATGCCGGCGGGATTTGATTTCAGTCTGGATGCAACGGCCTGCGACTGCCGTGAAGAATCCGGGTTACTGACTTACTGTGAGGCGAATAAGGCATTCTCCACACTGGCCAAACAGAATAACTTTCTCGGCCTGCAAGAGATTGGTGATGCTGCCAACACCGCCGGGCTGACAGTCGATATCGATCCGGCAGAAGGTTATCTGGTCATACACGATTAAGTACTGAAAAAGGCGTGACATAGATTGTAAGACTAATGTTTGTCGAGCTGTTTTATCGCTTCAC
>CAYRNH010000165.1:0-5917 GCA_964425515.1 uncultured Thiotrichaceae bacterium
GATAAAGTGTTTTGCTTTGTTCCGCAAGTCGATTGACTGCATCGCTATAACGCCATGGATACAGGGGTGAAATAATCCCGCCGCCCGCCCAGGAAGACTCACCACCAAGATTACCGCGCTCGACCAGTAGCACATCCAGACCAGCAAGGTGCAACGAGCGGGCTGTAAGCAGACCGATAACACCACCACCAATGACTATGCAATCGCTCATGCTGTCGCTTTAAAAAAAGAGAGGAATGCGCTGACAGGAGATCTCGTCAGCCTGAAAAAAACTTGCCCGCACATAGTGCAGGCAAGTTTACGTTAGCAACAAAGTCCGGGGCAAGCTATCTGATCATTTGCATGGGTTTGGCATAGCTTTGATGTTTGCCGGCGCCTGATCAATATATTTCTCGCAATAGCAGCGGTTTTCACCTCTGCTCCATGCGCTTTTGCACATAGCCAGCATTTTGTTTTCAATCTCTTTTTTCAACTCCTGCTGCTTGAGCTTGCTGGCGGCGATGGCAGCAGCCTCCTGTTTTTGTTGCAACTCAAGCTTCTGACGAGCCGCTTCTTCCTGTTTCTTTTTTTCTAGTTCGGCTTTTCGTTTTTTTTCTTTTTCTGCTTCACGTTTTTTTCGAACCTGGCTAACCTGTTCTGCCATGGATTTACGTGCATGGCTCTCATCAGCGACCGAATGACACGGGTATTGAACTGGTTTTATAGTTTCAAAGCCCGCTGGCGGTTTCACAGTACACATACTGGCGGCAGCCGTTGATGCAGACCCCTTCACTGCAGTTTGTGCCGCCTCCTGTTCAGGCGTGACTCGGGCAACCATGCTCGCAAAATCAGCGAGCGAAAAATTGACAATGTTAGTGGTTCTGAACGGTTTAATAACAAAAGATAGTGTTTTTCCATTTTTCAGAGCATCTATTGTGTTCTGGTTTAGAACCATCGTGAACAGACCGTTTTCGCCACGGTTTTCACATATGTTCTTTTCAACGCCCATGCCTTGTTGAAGAAAACTACTCTGCTGTTCCTGGTGATTCAGACACCACTGAAACAGGGGTATGCGCCGGCCATCAATCTTTACATCATTGACTGCGAATTGTTCAAAATGTCTGACATTCCCAGGAGTATCTGCCCTGCCACCATTAAGCCTCAGCTGCAGCGATTTGCCATCAAACATCAAATGATAATAAATATCAGAGTCCAGCGAATCCTGCCCAGTCTTGACTGCAGTATCATTTTTATATTGCCACGTGACATTGGTACCAATGGTGGTTTTCACTGATCTGTTGAACGGGTTCGTGCCAACGCTCGCGAATGCTTGTGTTGAAATCAGCAGCAGGCTGAATAATAAAATCTTTGTTTTATGCATAATCCAGAATGTGTCTGTAAATTTAGTGTTTATATAAAAATCGCGCACCGAAGCACCGTTATTCGCTGCGCGATTACATACAAGGTATAGCACAAGATTTGCGCTTTACCCTGCGCAAAGTGTCGCGATAACCTGTACAAACCAAACTTGTTTACGTGATTGCGGTAAAATCTGCTTCCATGAAGATCATTATCAACGGCGAACCACGCGAACTCGAATCCAGTGTCAGCCTCGAACAACTGGTACAACTCCTTGATTTGCAAGGAAAACGTCTGGCTATCGAGGTCAATCAGGACATCGTGCCACGCAGTCAGTTCGCCAGCTTTCAGCTATCCGAACACGACCGGGTGGAAATCGTCCACGCTATCGGCGGCGGCTGAAATTTTCTCTCACATACTTTGAATGAGTAAAAACGATGGCGAATCTAGCAGAGCCCATAACTAACATCACCACAAACACCGACGATACCCTGATTATCGCCGACAAAGTGTATCGTTCACGCCTGCTGGTGGGCAGCGGTAAATATAAAGACCTGGACGAAACCCGGCTCGCCACGGAGGCCAGTGGTGCTGAGATCATCACGGTAGCGATCCGTCGTACCAATATCGGTCAGAATCCGAACGAACCCAGTCTACTGGATGTGATATCCACCGATAAATATACCTTACTGCCCAACACCGCCGGCTGCTACACCGCGGAGGACGCCGTGCGCACCTGCCGTCTGGCGCGCGAGCTACTCGACGGCCATGATCTGGTCAAACTCGAAGTGCTGGGCGATGAAAAAACCCTGTTCCCTGATGTCACCGCAACCCTCGAGGCCGCCAAAACCCTGGTCAAGGATGGTTTCAAGGTCATGGTCTACACCAATGATGACCCGCTGATCGCGAAACGTCTGGAAGAGCTGGGCTGTGTTGCGGTAATGCCGCTGGCGGCGCCCATCGGCTCAGGCCTGGGCATTCGCAATCCCTACAATATTCTCACCATTGTGGAAAATGCCACGGTCCCGATTCTGGTCGATGCCGGCGTCGGCACCGCCTCGGATGCAGCGATCGCGATGGAACTCGGCTGCGATGGCATATTGATGAACACCGCGATCGCTGCTGCACGCAACCCGGTGCTGATGGCCTCGGCAATGAAAAAAGCCGTGCAGGCCGGGCGCGAAGCGTTTCTAGCCGGGCGCATGCCGCGCAAGCGCTTTGCTTCGGCGTCGTCTCCCATCGACGGCCTGATCTTTTAACAGACCGTTGAAATAATACTTACGGCACAATACGGCGTTAACCATGGCCTCAAAATACTCATTGACTGCGGGTAAACTCCGTATTTTCGGCCATGGCTGCCTTGTTTTGCACTCATCTGAATTATCTCAGCAACCCGTTAGTAGCTAAGAGCATGGAAATCCGCCGCACCATCCGCAGCTATGTGCTGCGCCAGGGACGACTCACGCCCGGCCAGAAACTGGCACTGGAGCAGCTCTGGCCCGTCTACGGAATCGATTACGCGAATGCACCGCTCGATATGCCGGCCATATTCGGGCGCAGCGCGCCATTGACTCTGGAGATCGGCTTCGGTGACGGCGATTCTTTGCTACAACAGGCAATAGCCCATCCCGAACGTGACTTTCTAGGTATTGAAGTTCACCGCCCCGGTGTCGGCCGCCTGCTCAGTCGCTGCCACGAGGCCGGCCTGGGCAATCTGCGCGTGTTCAATCATGATGCGGTTGAGGTGCTCAAAAACCAGATACCGGACCAGAGCCTGGACTGCGTGCAGCTATTTTTTCCCGATCCCTGGCACAAAAAGCGCCACCACAAGCGGCGAATCGTGCAAGCGGAGTTTGCCGCCCTGATCCTGCGCAAACTCAGGCCAGGTGGGTATTTCCACATGGCCACCGACTGGCAGGCGTATGCCGAGCACATGCTCGCAGTGATGGAAGCCAGCCCGGGCTTTGCCAATGCGGCTGGAGCAGGTCAGTACAGCCGCAACGACGGACTGCGCCCGCTGACCAAATTCGAACAGCGCGGCCTGCGCCTCGGCCATGGCGTGTACGATTTGCGCTATCTCAAGCTCGACTGAACACCTCAGGGGCGACTCACCCAGGCATCTGGCCTGCAACGGGCTGCTGAAGATGACTGCATCAAGGCAAAAAAACCGTTAGAATGACGCACTTTTTCGGGCGGGCACACGCCCCAGGCTAGCTCTGGCTCCTCGCCACCGCCGCTAAAATCAGATTTTTTACAAGTTTCAGGAGAACACTATGTCAAACAAGCACCCTGTCGTAGCGGTTACCGGCTCATCCGGCGCAGGTACGTCTACCGTCAAACACGCCTTCGAGATGATTTTTGAGCGCGAAAAAATCAATCCAGTCATTATTGAGGGCGATAGCTTCCACCGCTATGATCGCGCAGCCATGAAAACGGCCATGGCCGAAGCGGAAAAAAATGATAACCATCATTTCAGTCACTTTGGTGCCGATGCCAACCTGTTCGACAAGCTCGCCGAGCTATTCAAAAGCTACGGCGAAACCGGCACGGGTAAAAGACGCCTCTACCTGCACAGCGATGAAGAAGCCAAACCCTATGCTCCGCTGACCGCAGGCCAGTTCACGCCATGGGAAGACATTCCAGCCAACACTGATCTGATGTTTTACGAAGGTCTCCATGGTGGCGTGGTTACCGACGATGCCGATATCGCCGGGCATGTCGATCTGCTGGTGGGTGTTGTACCCAGCGTTAACCTCGAGTGGATCCAGAAGATTCATCGTGATAATGCACAGCGCGGCTACTCTGCTGAGGTCATTGTCGACACCATCCTGCGTCGCATGAACGACTATGTGCACTATATTACGCCGCAGTTTTCGCGTACCGATATCAACTTCCAGCGCATCGCAACGGTGGATACATCGAATCCGTTCATCGCGCGCGATATTCCAACACCCGATGAAAGCCTGGTCGTGATTCGTTTTGAGGATCCCAAAAAATTCAACACCGACTTCCCTTATCTACTCAACATGATTCCACATTCTTTTATGTCTCGCCGTAATGTCATCGTGGTTCCCGGTGGCAAAATGGGCATGGCGATGGAAATCATTCTGACCCCGATCATTCACGACATGATTGAAAAAGCAAAAAAAGCGCGTTAATCAATCTTTGTTTCACAAAAAAAGCCGGTCTATACCGGCTTTTTTTGTGTCTGTAATTTCCATGCCGGGTCATAGTACACTGTGATCCCGACACGGAGAACATCATGAAACGCTTTTTCAGCATAAGCTGCCAGCACCCAACAGCGCAGGCCGTTATCGATGACTGTCTGCAACAGCTTAAAGACACGCCTGAGGATGCTAATTTTGGATTTATCTACGCCACGGATGCCATGTCATCCGATTACAAAAACTTGCTTGAAGCATGTAAGCAACTCACAGGGATAAAACACTGGGTCGGCACACTAGGTACTGGCATCATTTCCAGTGGCAGTGAATACTACGACACACCTGCGGCCAGTATCATGCTGGCGAACTTCGACGAGCAGGATTTCGCAATGTTGCCATTAATCAGTCAGGCTGATGAAGTTGCAGTCAGCATTAATACTCCGCGCAAATTCACTACCAGCCTGGGCATCGTGCACGGCGATCCATTTAATCCAGAAACTCAGAACCTGATTCAAACGCTTCACAGCGAAATCAAAAACAGTTTTCTTGTCGGCGGATTGACTTCATCGCGTGATGAGCAGCTTCAGGTTGCAGACAATGTATACAGCGGTGGAATTTCTGGCGTTCTATTTTCAGAAAACGTTAGCGTACTGTCTAATCTAAGCCAGGGCTGTAGCCCTGTTTCTGAAAAACGAAGAATTACCCGTGCCCAGGAAAATGTAATATTCGGTCTCGATCATAAGCCCGCACTTGACGTGCTAATGAATAATATGGAAATAAAAACACAGGAAGATCTACAAAACGATGCTCACAATGTACTTACCGGCCTGTGTATACCCGGTAGCGACAAAAGCGACTATACGGTGCGCAATCTGATTGGCTTTGACTTTGAGCACAAAGCCTTTGCGATAAACGATTACGCCAGGGAAGGTGATGATATATTATTTTGCCGCCGCGACAACCAGACAGCCATTGATGACATGAATCAAATGTTAGACAACATGGCTAAACGCTTACACGATACACCCAAGGGCGGAATCTATATTTCATGCGTGGGACGTGGCCGTGAACAGTTCGGCAATAATTCCGAAGAGATTAAATTAATCCACGAGAAGCTGGGGGATTTCCCCTTAACCGGCTTTTTTGCCAACGGAGAAATACACCACGATCGGCTTTACGGCTATACCGGTGTACTAACCGTGTTTACTCAGTAAACACTAAGCCAGTGTATATGATAGACGCTCATTGCCATCTCGATTTTGAAGTGTTTGATAATGACCGCGAAGCCGTGATCAAACGCGCCGAAGCGGCTGGCATTGAGCATATTATTATTCCCGGGGTAAAGTCTGAACACTGGGGGCGCATCACAACACTGTGCGAGCGATCTAATCTCCACGCATGTTACGGCCTGCATC
>CAYRNH010000166.1:0-3248 GCA_964425515.1 uncultured Thiotrichaceae bacterium
CAGATAAAAAATCAGGCAAACATTCCACATAGGCCTCGGCCAGCAGCTGGTGCGCGCGACCCTGGTTAACACCGTCGGGCATCATCACTTTACTCTGCGCGATGATTTCACCCGCGTCCATAGACTGGGTCATGCGATGCAGAGTAACACCGAATTCAGACAGCCCGTCGCGAAACTGCCAGAACACCGGCGCAGGGCCGCGATACGCAGGCAACATGGAAGGATGAAAATTAAAACTGCCGAGCGCAGGAATATCCAGTATTGTCTGCGAGAGTTTCCTGGCGTAGCAGGAAACCAGAATAAGATCAGGCTTCAGTTGTGTAATCCTAGCAACGACATCCTGTAATGGCGTGAACAAGTTTATTACCGGCAGCGCAAATGTTCGCGCCAGTGTTTCAATAGCGTTCTCATCTTCAGTAAACACAGGGAATCGCGGATCCGAATCGGTTAGCGCAGGATGTAAATCTACCGCCACCGCACAGACCTGATGATCGCTTTGTAACAAATAGCGAAGCGGCTGCAATGACAGGTCACCAGCGGAACCGATGTAAAGAATTTTCATCGGCCCACTCCTCGCACTCTGCGCGCTGCAAACTGAATGGATTTCAGTTTACGCGCAGCGACACAGAGTGCAAGCCGGTTCATTTCGGTATCAGAGTGTAATCACCTGATCGGGCATATTTCCCGACAAAGCGCTGTACAGATTTGGGAAACAGCCGATACAGGCACCTTCTACCAGCCTGTCTTCGATCTCGCGCTCATACGCACACTGATCGCAGGCCATCAGTAACATGCCGCTGCTTTTCGCCACAGTAGCAAGACGTTCGCCGATGGGATTACCCTTTTGTAAAACATAAGCATTGTCTTCAAAAAAGAACATGCCGACTACGTCAACACCGTGCGCCTGTTCTTCGAGCTGGGGCAAAATCATCTTGCCAAGTTTGTAAGAGACCGAGTGGCCCTGAGTAGAAAAAATATACGCGACTTTCATAAAATCATTTCCTTTAATAAAGAAGTGGATGTTCCATCAGGAACAAAAATAGCAAAAGCTGGAACCACTTCCTGGATGGGCTCGGTCGTAGCATCACTGAATTTTTTTCGGGCAAGCAGTCGTCTTATCAAATCACCCGTGATTGCGGCCAGGCCACGCGCAGCGATCATGCAGTGACAAAACACTGGCACGATAATTTTAAAACATGAATTATGACTGCCGGACCGTGCAGCAGGCAGGTTGACTACGGTATTGCTAACGCAGAAAGACATACAGCCAATTATATCCAGTGCTGCTCAATTTTAATCACACTGATTTCGTGGGTTTCGAGCAGGTACTGCTCGACCCGGGCAAGCTGTTGCTGTAGATAGCGACTGCTGTTGCTCACCATGGCAATACTGATGATGCCGCGTTGCCATTCATCGAGACAGCCGGTTTCTGCGATGGACGCGTTGAGCTTGATGCGCAGCTTTTCGATTAAACGCTTGATGACCGAACGCTTTTCTTTAAGCGAATGCACCAGCGGAATGCGACAGTCCACAACCAGTAACAGGGTATGGACTTCATTGCCGTTCACAGCATTACAGATTGATCACTTGCAGACCCAGGTCACCGATCTTTTTGTGTGTCGCCGCACTGGTGATCACCGCAGTGCTCGCGCGTTCCGGTTTCAGATACAGCTCGGTGACACGTTGCAGGTCTTCCAGTTTCACCGCGAGTACGGCTTCACGATAGACCTGCATTTTTTCCCGCGTTCTGCCATGCAGCATATTGTGATACGCATGGCGTGCTTCACCTGATGGCGAGCCCGGTTTATCAAGACCACCGATCACGCCCAGTATGGCTTCTTCGATCTGCGCCCATTCATGTTTGCCGTTGAGCACCCAGTCGATAGAGCGATCAAAATCTTTAAGCGTGTCTTCTAAACGCGGATCACGGTAGGAATAAAAACGAAAGGCCGCATTGCTCGGATCATGCCCGGCACCACCACCATACGCACCGCCCTTTTCGCGCACTTCGGTGTGCAAAAAGCCATTGCGCATGAATCCGCCGAGCACAGACAGTGCCGCCACATCTTCGTGCTCCATCGCAACCGTAGGATAGGCTTTGGCGCAGAAATTCACCTGGGTATTGGTCAGCCACATCTGCTGCACAGCCACATTCATCGGTTCAAGACTGAAGGTATCACTTGCGCTGGATTCTTCGGCCTGCCAGATAGCGCCGAAGTCACGCGCCAGTGTTTCAAGCTTGTCGCCTTCGGCGGTCAGCATATAACGACGCGGCGCATTCATCAGGCGCGCGTGCAAGGCAGAAAAACGTTCTGCCAGTTGTTTCAGTGCAGCAGGATCCTTGTTCGCATCATCGAGTAATTTAAGTGTACGTATACTTTCGAGACCACCAAAACGATGGTTCAGATTGGCCACCGGACTGAAACCACTGGCCGCCGCCGTCATTGCCAGGCTATGACCACTGCCGGTAACGCTGCGCTCACGGCGACTGCGCTTTTGTGAAATCAGTTCGCGCAAGCGATCGAGCTCGTCAAAGCGCACATGCAGATAGTTTTCGTGCATCAGCTCGGCCAGCTTGCTGTGATTGCGTTCCAGCGCCTTACCGGAAAACAGCATATAGCCTCTGGCTTTTTGCACATCGTCGGTAAAAGAACGAATACTCGGCGAAGCCTGCACGCCACCGCTGACGCTCGACTGCCAGGCCTGTACTTCAAGATAGGATTTATCACCACAGCCCAGTTCGGTCAGGCTGCTGCTGTAATGCGGCAGCAGATCCAGTTCAGCAGAATCCAGATGTGGCAGGTCGAGTGCGATTTCGTGATATACCAGACCGTTGGTACCCTGTGCGTACAGTGCCGCGGGGCGTGACGAAATTTCACTGAGCTGCGCTTCAGGCATAACCGTGTCAGGCGGTACATCTTCCAGACCCACCTTGGGCAGAATATCCGGATCATCGACCTGCTGCTGGCGCTGCGCCAGATCGTGTGCACGTTTGATGATGACCTGTTTATCGCTGTCGCTGAGATGGTCTTTGATCTTTTGTAAACGCTGCTTTTCGGCCGCCTGCTTGCGATGACTGAGTTCGGTGTCAGGGCGCATGGTCAGCAATACACGGTGCTGATTGTTGAGCAAATAATCCTGCACCAGCTGTTTGATAAAGTCCGGGTTCTTGATGTCTTCGCGCAAGGATGCAATCACCGGATCAAGATTGAGCAGCGCTGCCGGATCGCTGCGATGAATCGCTGCGG
>CAYRNH010000166.1:3348-5916 GCA_964425515.1 uncultured Thiotrichaceae bacterium
ATCACCGGATCAAGATTGAGCAGCGCTGCCGGATCGCTGCGATGAATCGCTGCGGTGAGACCACCGAGAATCAGCTGCAAACCGAAGGGATAACCATCACCGCCGATTTCGCGCTGACTCAATTCTAACTGGTGCAGTACCGATTCGACCTGCTCCTGCGGCACTCCGTTTTTGGCCACATCCTCAAGCACGTCGAGCACCAGTTTTTCAAATGCTTTTGCGTGTTCCACTTCGCTGCCTTCCAGGCCGCACAGAAAACACATTTCATAATTGGAATCTTCCAGCCCGCATAAAGGCGATGGCGCAGTACCCAGGTCGGTTTTTTCCAGCGCAAGCCGCAATGGCGAAGAACTGTTGTCCAGCAATACCTGCGACAGCAGATGCGCTTTCATCATTTCGTCCAGCGAAGTACACGGCCCCAGCAACCAGCCCATGACATGATGGGTTTTGTTTGAAATGGTTTCATCACCGGTGATATCAAAGGTATACGCTTCTTCCACCGCCACCGGCGCGAGCATGCGTTTTTCCGGTGATACCGAAATATTCACATCCAGTCGCTCGAAATGCGACAGCGCTTTTTCTTCAAACACGCTCTGTCGTTCAAAAGCAGAGATATCACCAAAAGTCATAAACACTGCGTTACTGGGATGATAATGGGTTTTATGAAAAGCTTTGAGCTGCTCATAAGTCAGATCCGGAATATCTTCCGGCTCGCCACCACTGTTGTAATGATAGGTCGATGTCGGATACAGATGTTTGCTCAGGGTTTGCCAGAGTATGCTCACCGGCGAACTCATCGCGCCTTTCATTTCATTGAATACCACACCCTTGAATTCCAGTTCACTATTCGGGTCATCAGGTGTTTTGAATTCAACGCGATGTCCTTCCTGCATAAAATCGAGTTCGTCGAGACGAGTGAAAAACACTGCATCAAGATACACATCCAGCAGATTATTAAAATCTTTTTTGTTCTGACTGGCAAACGGATACGCGGTCCAGTCACTACTGGTGAACGCGTTCATAAAGGTATTCAACGAACGGCGGATCATCATGAAGAACGGATCGCGCACCGGGTAATGTTTGCTGCCACACAAAGCCGTGTGTTCAAGAATATGCGCGACCCCGGTGGAATCCATCGGCACGGTGCGAAACGCCACCAGGAAAACATTTTCCTTGTTATCGGTATCAATATGATAATGCAGCGCGCCGGTCTTGCGGTGGCGGTAGGATTCGACCTTGATATTCAGCGATTCGATAGTTTGCGTACCGGTCCATTCAAATGCAGGATGCACCTTCGCCGGTGCCGGGGAAATCGGGCTGGAAACTTCTGCTGCCTTGATACTCATTCGATAAGGTTTCTCTATGATGTCTGTTTTGATGTTCCCGGATTACGCTGCGCTAATCCAGGCTACGATTTTTTAATTTTTTGACTGCCTGCTGCCAACTGATGACTATGTGTTCCGCTTCAACTTGTACGCGGTTTCATACAAGGAAGTCAGCCCCTTTTGCTTAAAGCGCGGTTCAAGCTCCAGGGTATTTTTCACCGCCAGCTTTTCGATGCTGCAGTGCGGCTCATACAAGCCGTGCACTTCTTCTTCAGTCACCGAGAATGGAGGACCATCCATTTCGGCCTGCGGATACGTCAGCGTCACCAGCAATACACGCGCCGCTGCGGGTAACAGTTCCAGCATTTTGCTCGCGTAGTCCTTGCGCATCGAGGGCGGCATAGCGATCAATGATGCGCGGTCATAGACATCGGTAATGTCGCCAAGCTGCTCTGAACTCAGGGTAAAAAAGTCGCCCTGCCAGATTTCGATATTGCCGGAGCTATACCTTGTATGTGTGCCCTGCACCTGTTTTTCAAGCGGCAGGCCGTTTTCAGCGAAAAACGCCTCGACCGCGATTTCACTGACTTCGACTCCTACCACCGAATATCCGTTCTGTGACAGCCAGAGCATATCCATGGATTTGCCACACAGCGGCACAAACACCCGCAGCTTGCTCCGCGAAACCGGTGGCGGGCCGAGATGGCCATAATAATGCGCCAGGTAAGGATTCACCTCGGGCTGGTGAAAACCCGTTTCCTCGTTTTGCCAGCGCAGTTGCCAGAAATCGATTTCCATACTCTAAGATACTCGCAACTAGCTCTGACCCGGTTTCCAGACACCAAAGGCGTCTTCCGCGGGTGCTTGCGGCGCCATATCGCGCTCTACCTGCTCGGCCACCTGGCCGAGAAAGGTGGAGAGATCGCCCAGCAAAGCTTTTTTGTCCATCGCCTGGTCATCCTGATGCGCCACCAGAAAACCGGTGACTGCGGTCAGATACTGCATCACAAACAGATCGTTTTCAGCTGCCGGATCGTGCTTGACCAGAACGTCTTTAAGATCAGCAACCAGCTGCACGGATAATTGAATACCACCACTCATTTGATAAATTCCTGTCGTTTTTGTTGATTGTAAGTCATGTGCGACTCATTCTAAACAGAGCCGCCGCCTTTCTGTCCACATAATCATTCGGGAAATTCGATCGGTGCTGTGATCAGGCCGATCAGCCCGCCCACGCGATCGC
>CAYRNH010000167.1:0-5875 GCA_964425515.1 uncultured Thiotrichaceae bacterium
CGCTGATGATAGGCCGATATCTTTCACCCAAACTCTATGTCAGTTACGGCATCGGGCTGATCGGCACGAGCAACTCAATCAACGTGCGCTATCAAATATCGGATAAGTGGCAACTCAAGGGCGTCAGCGGCGAACACCAGGGTGCCGATTTTATCTACACTATAGAACGATGACTTTTATACGATGCAATCGTGTTTACACTGTAAATCGGATTCTTGTTCGTATAAAACGCTCATCAGAATGACAGGCGTACAGTAGTCATCCTGAACGCCAGTGAAGGGTCTAACACCACGATAACGAAAATCCTGTCTCATCGAGTCTGAACTACTACACATTAGAGCTTCTTTAAGTTAACGGAACACTCGTGATCTGAGCTGCATTGATTGACTTCAATTGAAAAACAGCTCAATGCTGTAGTATCCGTTAAGGTTTCTGGTTTGCGGTTTTAGGCTCATGTTGCGAAGGCTGTAAATCACGCGCCTGTTGTTTCATTAATTCAACAATCGCATAGACACCGACATGGCGGTTAGGGGAAAGGTTTTCATCAAGTTTCAGCCGGGCAAAGATCTCGTCGACATCGAGCTGTTCGATCACCTCCGGTTTCCTTCCGGAGACTAACTGGATTAATACTGCCAGTACCCCTTTGATAATACTGGTATCGCAGTCGCCATGGTACTGGATCAGTTCCGCATTCTGCGCATCGTTATAGGCGCTTACCCATACCTGGCTCATGCATCCCTTGACTTTGTTTTCATCGGTTTTGAGTGATTCTGGCATGACCGGCAGTTTTTCACCCAGCTCGGTCAGGTACTGGTAGCGCTGATCCCAGTCATCGAGCAGTTCAAGGCTCTCGACAATCTCATCTAAAGTAGTCATTAATATTTTTGTTTTTCGGCTATACGGTGAATGACTCGCCACAACCGCACATGTTTTTCACATTGGGGTTGCGGAACTCAAAACCCTGGTCGAATGGACTGTTTGTGACATAGTCGATCTCGAGACCATCGATGAGTTGAAGACTTTTTTTATCAACGATAACGCTGGCGCCGTGGCTCTCGAACACCACGTCATCGTCCGTGATGTCTTTGTCATCGGCGTAATCGACCACGTAGGCATATCCGCTGCAACCGGATTCCTTTGTACTGAGCCGCAAACCGGTGCCGTGGCCACGTTTGTCCAGCATTGTCCTGATATGTTCAGCAGCTTTTTCAGTTAATTCAACTGTCATGTTATAACCCTCACTCGTTAAAATAAGCCCAGTGCCAGTTTTGCTTCGTCGCTCATGTTTTCCTGGCTCCACGGCGGGTCCCATACCAGCTCGACGTGGGCATCTTTCACACCTTCGACGGCCTTGATGGTGCATTCCACCTGCCCCGGCAGACTGCCCGCGACCGGACAGGCCGCGGCGGTTAATGTCATGTCGACATGTACTTCATTCTGCGGGTTGATCTGTATGTCATAGATCAAGCCCAGGTCATAGATATTCACCGATATTTCCGGGTCATATATCGTTCGTATCGCGGCGATGATGCGCTGTTCTAACGTTGCCTCTTCGTCTGGCCCGGTCGTTTGCCTGGCCTTGTCCGTAGCATGCGTAAATTTGACCGTTTTTGTCGTCATCGTGCTATCCGTTACAGTTTCCTGATCATGGCCGTGTTCAGGGTGTCGTTGAGTTTTACCATCGCATCATCGTGCAACGCGGGGATATCGATACTGTCGATGATGTTACTGGCAAAACCAATGCAAAGCATTTTCTGCGCTGTGTCTTCATCGATGCCACGCGAGCGTAAATAAAAAACCTGCTCCTGATCCAGTTCGCCAATAGTAGTGCCGTGACTGCATTTGACATCATCCGCGTATATCTCCAGCTGCGGCCGGGTATCCACCTCGGCCTCGCGGGTTAACATCAGGTTATCATTGCTGAGTTCGGCATCGCTTCCCTGTGCCAGCTTGTCGACGTGGATGTAGCCGTCGAATACCGCGCGCCCCTTGCCATAGAGAATGCCTTTGAAACATTCCCGGCTGGTGCAGCTGGGAACCGCATGATGCACTTTGAGATGAACATCGCTCAGCTGTTTATCACCCACCATGCACAGGCCGTTTAAATGACATACCGCGTTTTCCTGCTTGAACACAGCGTGATACTCGGTGCGATTCCAGGCGCCACCAAACGATAATGTGGTGCCGAGATAATCACTGTCGGCCTGTTGCGACAGGTAGACGCTGCTCTGGTGGTATGCCTGCCGGCTTTCGTACTGGATGCGGTAATGTTTCAACGATGCATGTCTGTCGACAACAATTTCGCATACCTGGTTGTGGAAATAGACTGTCTTGGGCTTAGCGACAAAACGTTCGATCACTGTGGCGCTGGCGCCTTCATCGAGAACAAACAGATTGCGCGGCTGCAACAACAGGGAGCGTTCTTCGTCAGTCCCAAGATAAATGATTTCGACAGGGCGATCCACTACCACCCCAGGTTCAACATGAAGCATGACACCATCGTTTAACAAGGCGGTGTTGAGCGCCGTGAACACATGTTCGTTATGTTGCGCGGCTTGTCCGAACCAGGTTGCCAGCACGCCGGGGTCGCTGGCGAGTACATTGCGTATACTTTCCAGTGTCACACCGGCGGGCAGTGTCGCGACATCGCTAAGGTGCGGCGCGTAGCGTCCATTGAGCAGCACGATGCGGTGGGTATCGAGCCCCTCGATCAAATGCTGCTGAATGTCGGCCGGCTGCACATCGCTGGCGGTGACCGCGGTCGTATCCGGCGGTTCGAATTCAAGCTTTAACAGGTTCTCGACACTGGTATAACGCCAGTCCTCGAGTTTGCGATTGAGTGCTGGCAAAACTTCCAGCGCCCGGCTAGCCTGTTCGCGAACCGCGACCAGCCAGGCGGGGTCGTGCCCCGATGAAGTTTCGTTCTCGGCCAGGCGCTGCTGCAACCAGTCGTGCTGATATTCGGCAGTCATCATGCCGCGGCCTCCTCGCTCAGCCAGGCGTAGCCCTTGTCTTCGAGTTCGAGCGCCAGTTTTTTATCACCCGATCGCACGATGCGGCCATCGAGTAACACGTGTACTTTATCCGGCTGCACGAAGTCCAGCAGGCGCTGGTAATGAGTGATAAGAATAATCGAGCGTTCGGGACTGCGTAGCGCATTGATCCCCCTGGCAATAATACGCAGGGCATCGATATCCAGGCCCGAGTCGGTCTCATCCAGAATCGCGAGCCTGGGTTCGAGCAGGGTCATCTGTAAAATTTCATTGCGTTTTTTCTCACCGCCGGAAAAGCCTTCGTTGACATTACGCTTGAGCAGTTTTTCATCGAGCTCGACCTGTGCAGCTTTTTCTCGCACCCGTTTCATGAATGCGACGGCATCGAGTTCTTCTTCACCGCGTGCACGACGCACGGCATTGAGCGATGCACGCATAAAAGTCATGTTGTTGACACCCGGCAACTCGACCGGATACTGCATACCGAGAAACAGGCCCTGATGGGCGCGCGCTTCCGGCGCCAGCGCCAGCAGGTCAACGCCGTCGAAACGAACCTCGCCCGCAGTCACCCGGTAATTCTCGCGGCCGGCGAGTACGTTCGCTAAAGTGCTTTTACCGGAACCGTTGGGCCCCATGATAGCGTGCACTTCACCTGCGCCGACTTCCAGGTCCAGGCCCTGCAGAATTTTTTTGTCTTCAATGGCAACGTGTAAATTTTTAATTGATAACATTAGCAACTCCGGTTCTGGTTTAACCTACTGCGCCTTCGAGCGTCAGGTTGAGTAATTTCTGTGCTTCTACGGCAAACTCCATCGGCAGCTCCTTGAATACTTCCTTGCAAAAACCGTTGACCAGCATCGACACCGCGTCTTCGTCGCTCAGGCCTCGCTGGCGACAGTAAAACAGCTGGTCTTCACTGAGTTTGGAGGTGGTCGCTTCGTGTTCGACCTTGGCCGACGGATTGCGCACTTCGATGTAGGGAAAAGTGTGCGCACCGCACTGATCGCCGATCAGCAAAGAATCGCACTGGCTGTGATTGCGTGCATTTTCAGCACGCCCGGCCATGCGCACCAGGCCGCGATAGGTGTTCTGTCCCTCACCCGCGGAGATGCCTTTTGAAACAATGGTACTTCGCGTATTACGGCCTATGTGTATCATCTTGGTGCCGGTATCGGCCTGCTGTTTGCCGCGGGTCACCGCGACGGAATAAAATTCGCCGATCGAATCATCGCCACGCAGGATGCAACTGGGGTATTTCCATGTAATCGCGGACCCGGTCTCGACCTGGGTCCAGGAAATGTGTGAGCGATCGCCACGGCACATTCCGCGCTTGGTGACAAAGTTATAGATACCACCACGGCCCTGGGCGTCGCCGGGATACCAGTTCTGTACCGTGGAATATTTGATTTGAGCATCTTCCATCGCGACCAGTTCGACCACCGCTGCGTGCAGCTGATTTTCATCGCGCATGGGTGCGGTACAGCCTTCGAGATAACTCACGTAACTGCCTTTTTCAGCCACGATCAGGGTGCGTTCGAACTGGCCGGTGTTGGCCTCGTTGATACGGAAATAGGTTGACAGTTCCATCGGGCAGCGCACGCCTTCGGGCACGTAGACAAAAGTGCCATCGGTAAACACAGCGGCGTTGAGTCCGGCGAAATAATTATCGGTGTGCGGCACCACAGAACCAAGATATTTCTGTACCAGTTCGGGATATTCGCGCACCGCCTCCGACATGGCGCAGAAAATCACACCCGCATCGGCGAGTTTTTTGCGAAACGTGGTGGCGACCGAAACGCTGTCGAACACCGCATCCACCGCGATCCCGGCCAGCGCCATTTGCTCATCGAGCGGAATACCCAGCTTGTTGTAGGCATCGAGTAATTGCGGGTCGATCTCATCCAGGCTTTTGGGGCCGTCCTTTTTATTTTTCGGTGAGGAAAAATAGGAAATCGCCTGAAAATCGATCTCGGGGTGCTTAACGTGCGCCCAGCTCGGATCGGTCATGGTCAACCAGTTACGATAGGCTTTGAGGCGGGCCTCCAGCAGCCATTCCGGTTCCGCTTTTTTTGCAGAAATCATCCGGATGGTGTCTTCACTGAGGCCGGGGGGCACCGTATCCGACTCGATGTCGGTGACAAAGCCGTGCTCGTAGCTCGACTCGATAAGATCATCAACGGTTTCTTGTGTCGAACGCATGAGTTTGAACGCCTCCAGATAATTCCCGAGTAATTTAGTCAAGTATTACTATGCGCGCACTGGCGACGAATTTCAATGACACATGTCGTAGGGGTATAAATATATATAAAAACAGTGGGATATAAGCATTTACGCTGCGTTATACGAGGTTGCGGAATTTTTTATAATCACACATATCTGGCTCGATCTGCTGCCCCGCACACGCGCCATTCCGGCGAATGCCGGACTACTTTTGTCGGGAATAAAGTTGAACGCTTTTAGCGCTGTCCGCAGGATGAAACACAGGAGGTGTTTCATAATCCAGCCGTTTTGATGCGTAGTTGAATCAGTCGGTGACTGGATACCGGCATTCGCCGGTATAACATTCCTGCTTTGATGTTTTATGTCCACGAAGCACCTTGCACACGCAAATCACCATGGTAATAACTGTTAATGACTACAGCGTCGTTATTATGTGGGACAGCAATATATCCGGCTCACTAAGATTATTTCATGACCCGATTACTTGAATTAAGTAAACTGTCCTCGGAATACCATGGCATCGCCAGACAAGGACTTCTCCAACAACCAGACGCCAACAAAAATCAATATTTAAAAGGCAGGCGAGATATACTCAGAGCTACTTCAGGAACCTGAAGACTCGCTCTGACACCCGAATAGAAATGTTTGCAGTACCTGATTAT
>CAYRNH010000168.1:0-5828 GCA_964425515.1 uncultured Thiotrichaceae bacterium
ATTGTCGGTGGTTCAAATCCACTCGACCGATGAAACTGGTAGGCACGAGTGGATTCGAACCACCGACCTCTTCCATGTCAAGGAAGCGCTCTAACCAACTGAGCTACGCGCCTGAAGATTTCTTACATTCTAAACTACGGTCGAATCGCTGTCGCGACACCGACCTCTTCCATGTCAAGCCATATGACCAAAGGCCGGCTCTAACCAACCGAGCTACGCGCCTGAAGATTTCTTACATTCTAAACTACGGTCGAATCGCTGTCGCGACACCGACCTCTTCCATGTCAAGCCATATGACCAAAGGCCGGCTCTAACCAAAGAGCTACGCGCCTGAAGGTAATAACAATACTATCTCAGAAACATGAGCTCAATCCAGATCAGCCCATATCCGCCGAGGCGCGAACAGTAGCAAAGTACGAGCTGATTCTCAAGAGATTTGCATGACTTATCTACCGACTGCTCTTTTTGTCAGAAAGCAACGGCCCTCAAACCAGAGCCTTTACAGCACACCACCCAGCACGGCATCAACAACAGCACCATCGCCGAGTCCAGAAGCGCTTCGTGACATATCAGTGCGGGTATTGATTTAGAGACAGGCTGTAGTTTTCTTACTCGGTATTTCGGACTTCATCAAACACCGCCTGAAAATCTTTCTGCCAGCGGCGGAAGATTTTTTCATCTTTTTTGTTGTGAACCATTTTTTCGTATAGCGCAGGTTTCGCTGTCACCAGTACGGTTTCTTCGTTCTCAGCAAAAATAGCTATCTTGGGCGGCAGATAGGGAATTAACACTGGGTATTTTTTTGCCAGGTAATGAACTTCGTCAGCTTTACCAAAAAAAACCACGCGGTATTTATCAGTGCGATAACCCATACCCGTCAGCCCAATATCAACCCGCTGCACACGCGTCACTGTATAACCATGCTCATCCAGTGCATTCTGTAATGTCGACATCGCCTCGGGGAATTTCTGGTGCGAACGAACCATCAGCAGCTCCTCTGCGTGTGCAGTTATCGCTACCAGAAAAACAAAAATAAAAACGATTAGTCTTCTCATCACTCTACCGCATTCTTCAGAATGGAAACATAAACCTGATACATATGTTTGCAGGCCTGGTCGAGTTCATAATTATTAAACAGCTTGCTAAGGTGCAATGGGTTAATCGCCATAACACGAACCTTGTTCCCTGTTTTAACAACCGTCACACGACAGGGCAAAAACAGACCCACTCGCGGGTCGATCGCAAGCGCGCTATACAAGAACCTGAAATTACAAAAATGCAGCACGACTTCGTTTTTATTTTCTTTTCCTTTTGCGACCAGTCCATGATCAAGATAATCCACTCTGATTAAAGTGAAATTCTGGTTGGAAATAGCCAGCTTCACATTATCGACTGTGTCTTCCAGCGAGTACGAGGAATCGACCACAATATCGGCATCGTTCTCGTGCAGCACAGGTTTATGTTCTGGAAAATGTTTCGCAAATGATCGTATATATGCCACAAGATCATTGATCTCATGCTTATTCAGGCCAGCCGCAGCCACAGCACTCATCGGCGTACCCTTGCGCCCGTGCAGTATTGTATTTTTAATCATGGTATCCGTCGCGGCCGCGAGGAACCCAGGGTTATTAAGTGCGGGCGGCATAATTGGCAAATCGCGTTTGCGCGAAAAAGTAACACCTGTACCCTCACCACCCTTGCCTTCCTTGCCATGACAGCGGGCACAATGCGCAGCAAACAATTTCTCGCCCTTTGCGGCATCGCCTTTGATGGTTGAAGTATCGTATTTCGGTGCTGGCTGAGTCGCCCAACTGCGTACGTAATGTGTGATTGCTGCCACTTGCGAATCACTTAGCTCAGTAAACGCTGGCATGATCCGTCCCGGGCGTCCAGAACGAATGGTTTTTGCCAGATATTCATTTGATACGCTATTGATAAATGATGGCAACGCCAGCGGCACGCCGACACCACCTTTACCATTTGTGCCATGACATACCGAGCAATGTCTGGCGAACAAAACCTCACCATCAGGTGCAGCCTGCACACCCATCGCGACTGATAAAAGGACTATGGCAAAAATAAAAGTACGGTACATGGCTTCCTGAACGCGTTAAACCTTAGGCCAATTCTGCTCGCCGTGGGGGGTGTCGACATTGATTTCAATCAACTGAAAAGGATATCTGGGCTAGCCCGGCGGCCACACCATGCGTCTGCCACCAAGCAGGTGTAAATGGATATGGAACACCGTCTGCCCGGCCATTGCATTGCAGTTAACCACCAGACGATACCCATCGTCTTCTATTTCACGCTTTGCAGCAATGGCTTTTGCTGCCTGATACAATTTTCCTATTGTCGCATTATCGTCGTCGGATATGTCGTTGACCGTGGAAATGTGTTTTTTTGGAATGATCAGAACATGAACCGGTGCCTGCGGATTAACATCATTGAAGGCCAGCACATCATCATCTTCGTAGACAATTTCAGCCGGAATTTCACCATCGCGAATTTTGCAAAACAGGCAGTCAGTCATTTCAGTATCTCCAGTCCAGCCAATATAATTCAGGAGCGAACAGGTAATCTACCACTGAACGCATGCGCAAGAGTACCCGCATCAATAAATTCCAGCTCACCACCCAGAGGCACGCCGTGCGCTATCCGCGTTGCGACGACACTGTGCGCTTTTGCCATTTCAGAAATATAGTGCGCTGTGGTTTCGCCTTCTACTGTGGGGTTGGTAGCAAGAATCACTTCCTGCAGTTCACCACTGGCCAGACGTTTTTCCAGCTTGTCCAGGCCAAGTTCTGCCGGGCCGATGCCATCGAGCGGTGATAAATGCCCCATTAACACAAAATATTTTCCACGAAAGTCCGATATATTTTCGATGGCAATCACATCCACCGGTGTTTCCACTACGCACAGCAAACTGCTGTCGCGTGTTGCGCTATTGCAGATATCACAAACACTGGTTTCACTCAGGGTACGGCAGACATCACAATGACCAATTTTTTCTACTGCTTCAAGCAACGAGTTAGCCAATCGGGTTGCACCCTGACGATCACGTTCCAGCAAATGAAATGCCATACGCTGTGCAGATTTAGGGCCGACACCGGGCAGGCATTTCAGTGATTCGATGAGTTGCTGCAGTAGCGGCGACATCAAAAACAACTCTTCCGCAAATGAACGCAAATGAACGCAAATAAACTAATAGATAGTTCAGCTACAAATCTCATACCAACACCAGCCGCCATTAATATTTAGCATCTGCCATTATTGCAATTCGGCGCAAATCAATCTGGAATAAACAAACATATCTCCCCCCCGGGCGCACTAGCAACATCGCAGCACCATTACAATTATATTTGCGTTTATTTGCGTTCATTAGCGGAATAAGGCATTTAGAAAGGTAGCTTCATGCCGCCGGGAAGATTTAAACCTGCGGTCAGGCCTGACATTTTGCTGCTGCTTTCCTGCTCGACCTTGCGCGTTGCATCATTGACTGCCGCTGCGATCAGGTCTTCCAGCATGTCTTTGTCATCACTCATCAGGCTGTCATCGATTTTTACACTGCGCAGTTCATGACGACCGTTCATCACCACTGTCACCATGCCGCCGCCGCTCTGACCTTCCACTTCCATTCTGGCGATTTCTTCCTGCGCCTTTTTCATGTCTTCCTGCATTTTTTGCGCCTGCTTCATCAGGCCGCCCATACCACCTTTCATATCACACCTCTTGATCTATTGGGTTCTTGCTCAACTGTCGTTTTCTACCGGCTTGACCGAACCGGGAATAATTTCTGCATTCATATTTTTTTTCATCATCTGCACAAAACTGTCATTTTCGATTGACTGCTCTGCCTGTTGCTGGCGTTCGTCGCGCACACGCGCGTCATTTTGCGCAGGGGTTTCGGTCGGTAACGCCTGCTGGTCGGCAAGCTCAATCTGCAAACTGATCTCAGCATCGTAATACTCTGAAAGCGCACGTTGAATACGCTGTTCTGCCTTGGCATTGCGCAACTGTTTAAAACGCGCGTCCAGCGCCAGCACAATCGTGTTGCCTTCGTGCTTTTGCAATACACAGTTTGCTGCCAGCTGTTTGACCATGCCGTTGATCGCGAGTCGCTCGATAATCTGTACCCAGTCACCACCTGCGACTGGTGTTGCGGCTGGCGCTGCTGCCGCCGTGGTTGCAGGCTTCGCTGCAGGCGCTGGTTTCTGACTGGCACTGGCGGACGAAGAAGCCGGTGTTGCGACTGATGCTCTGACAGGCTTTTCTGCAACGGGTGCAGTTCTACCACCAGTCGGTGCCGCACCGGACGAGGCAGCTTGCGTCTGTGCCGGTCGAAACGCCAGCATGCGCAGCAATACCATTTCAAAACCACTGCGCAAATCCGGCGCCAGCGGTAGATCACGACGACCGATAAGACCAATCTGATAGAACAGCTGAATATCTTCAGCGCTGGTTTCTGCTGTCAGCGTTAACAATTCTTCGCGTGCACTGAGATAGTCGTCCAGCGCTTCGGGCACGGTTTTCGCCAGCGCCATGTGGTGCAACATGCTCAGCATTTCGCTCAGCACGTTTTCAAAATCAGGCGTGAGTTCGCTGAGCGCTTCGACTTCGGCGAGCACCGCCGCTGCATCGGCGGCAAACAGTGCGCGCACGATATTTAAAATACGATCACGCGATATCGCACCCAGCATTTCACGCACATCGGCCTCGCGCACCTGGCCGGCACCAAAGGCCAGCGCCTGATCAAGCAGACTGAGGCCATCGCGCATACTGCCATCCGCACCTTCGGCAATTAACTGCAACGCAGCCAGGTCATGTTCGACCGCGTCGGTCTGCAGAATATGCTGCAAATGCGACAGGATCATGCTCACCGGCATGCGTTTTAAATTGAACTGCAGGCAGCGCGACAATATTGTCACCGGCAGTTTTTGCGGATCGGTGGTGGCGAGTAAAAACTTGACGTGCGGCGGCGGTTCTTCCAGGGTTTTTAGCAATGCATTGAAACTGCTTTTGGAAAACATGTGTACTTCGTCGATCAGATACACTTTATAGCGGCCACGGGTGGGCGCGTATTGCACGTTTTCCAGCAGATCACGAGTGTCATCAACCCCGGTGCGCGATGCGGCATCGACTTCGATCAGGTCGACAAAGCGGCCTTCAGCGATTTCGCGACAGGCGGAACACACGCCACAAGGTTTTGAAGTGACGCCCGTTTCGCAATTGAGTGATTTGGCAAAAATACGCGCGATGGTGGTTTTACCGACACCGCGGGTACCAGTGAACAGATACGCATGGTGCAGGCGGTCTTCGTCGAGCGCGTTGATCAGGGCACGTTGTACATGCTCCTGTCCGACCAGCTCGGAAAAATTTGCGGGGCGCCATTTACGCGCCAGAACTTCATAGCTCATTGAAAAATAAATCCGCCTGTCTGCGAGAAGCTCATTCTAACCGGATATGCTGTGACTGACGAGAAAGGTCTGATGTCAGAGGCTGCGCAGTCTTCAACCAGCCATCTGCCATCAAAATTAGGTGGTAACCCGCCCCAGCCACACCCCGGCACCCGATACACCACTACCGTTGCTCCCTTCCGGGCCTGGCGGGGTTCGCAGTTTCTCGTCGCGAGGGGACCGGAACAGGTCACCATAAGCGCGGCATTATACATGACTGCGCGCAACAAACTATGTGTGTTCCTGCTGTAAATAATCACGGCGTAGATAATCAAGCTGTCGCAATATCAATGCCTTACGCCGCCACTTCGACCATCAAATTCACTTCAACTTCAGTAATCACATACGGTGTCATGAAATACACCACGATACCCA
>CAYRNH010000169.1:0-5798 GCA_964425515.1 uncultured Thiotrichaceae bacterium
AGGAGATGGCCGGGGCAGAAGACACCATCAGGCGCAAGATCGGAACCTCTCCGGGCATGCTCGCCTATCCGTATGGCGAATACGACACACTCTCCATGAAGATCGCACACGAACTTGGGCTCGTTGCTTTCACGCAACTCTCTGGCGCGTTCGATGATTCCGTCGATCTTCAGGCGATACCGCGCTTCGCATTCGGTGGTCGGTATGGAGAGATGAAAGAGTTCATCGATAAGGTCAACAGCCTGCCGATGCCGCTCGCTGATGTCGTCATCAAAGACGAGCATGGTCGAATCCTCAAGGAACCACTGCTGCCGGTGGGGAGTAAGCGCCCCGTTATGTTATTGCGCCTGAGATCCAGCGATATCGCGAAGCACATACAGTGTTTCGCCACTGGCATTGGTCGCATCAAGGTACACACGAACAACGATGTCGTGACGACTGATCTGCAGGCAGACCTGCCTGTCGGTCGATCCAGGATCAATTGCACCGCGCCATCGACACAGCCTGGCCGTTACTACTGGTACTCGCGAATGTTCATGAGGAAGAACGACGATGGCAGCTGGTATCAGGAATAAAGGAACGAACCTCCGTCATCTTTTATATTCTCACGACGAGCATCGCTCACTCTGAATTTCCTTCCTTGACAGCGGTCTGTATCTCGTACTCTGGCAATGGCATACCCCATTGTCACCACTGCCGATTCACACCGATGGTTACTGGAGAAAACTATGAAAATAAAAACGACTGCTTTTATTGTTCCTGCCTTGTTGCTTTGCTGGCTGTTCACCACGACGGCGAACGCGGCCGAGCTGAAGGATACTGAGGCCCTGAAAGGACTGAAAGAAGCTAAGGCTGTTTTCCTGGTTGATGTCAACAATCCCGGGCGCGTTTCACATATATTGAAGACCGTCGCGACGACGGACAAGGGCATGCGCGAGCAGGGTGTCAAACCGCACATCGTGGTGGTGGTCATCGGTCCAGCGGTTGC
The DNA here is from genome assembly GCA_964425515.1 of uncultured Thiotrichaceae bacterium. Lineage (GTDB taxonomy): Bacteria > Pseudomonadota > Gammaproteobacteria > SZUA-229 > SZUA-229 > JASBSR01. Next base: position 989 of record CAYRNH010000169.1, read on the forward strand.
CTTTCTGACCAAAGATCGCCGTGGCATCGGCTACATGGATGAACGCGCGGTTGCCGGCATACAGGACGAAGTGCACAAGCTGGCCAGTATGCACATTCGCACCGAGGCCTGCGGTGTGGCGATGAAGGGTATGGATGTGCAGCCGAAGGACCTGATTGCTGATGTTCACGCAGTGGGCAACGGCTTTATCGAGGCCATTGGTTATCAGGCGCAGGGCTATCAGCTGGTGCCGGTATACTGAACCAAATTAAATGTGACGGAGTGATTATTGTTGAATTCCTCCGTCACATTTAATCTATAACAGGAACTGTACGCGTTGCAGGGTCGGCGGGTCGTCGGTTATTGTGCCAGTGCATATACTGGAATCACTTCTCGCATGATGGCCTGAGTACGTCGGTGCAGTGGCATTTTGAGATATTTTTCCCGTGAAGTGCTGTATAAGTCGAACATGCGTTAAAACACTGGAGCGAGCTGTTGTATGCGGCCCATTGCGCAGAGCACGTAATCGTGCTTTTGACTTTAGTCTGGGTGTGGTTCAGAACAATTCTATGTAGTTTATCTGTAGTTTTTTCCTTGTCTTCGGGTTTGTGGTTTTGTGTAGCGGCATTGGTGAGCGAAGTATTTAGGCTTTTGTCGTGGTTAATGACGCTCATGCCATCGGTTTTGATGTTCTCATCCTTGTTTTTGTATTGCTCAGGAATTTTATCGCTATAATGAACCTCCCCTTTTTTATCGGTCCATTTGAATATCTGGCCGGAGAAGGTAACGGTTGATGCGCTCAGGAGCGAGATGAAACAAATCACTTTTATGGCGTAACTTCGGGTGAGGACAGGTGTCCCTGGGTATATAAACATAGCGGCTCCTTTGCTGAATCGGGGAATATGATTTGAGTGTATTTATGGCATAAAAATTAAAGGAATTAAAGGTGATGAAGGGATTGTTTGTTTGACTATCGCTTCAGCGCTTAATCAGTGGGGTAAGATGAAACTTTCTGCTTGATCAACTTCGCTATCTTGTTAATATAAAGATCATTTTTGGTTGCAGGGATTGAGCCATGGCTCGCTTACAGCATATAGCCCCTCTGGGTATACCCCAACACCTTATTCAGCGCAGCAAAAAACCAGGGTCAGAGAGCGCGCACTCTAATATTAGAGTGCTGCGTAAATTAGAAATAATTTCTCTCTGCCCCGGGTATTTTTAGAAGTAACACAAATTAGACAGAGGGCTAAAATGCAAGAGATTGACTTCATGGATAAGATCACTACGGCACTGGATATGGCGCTCCATAAACGTGACGAGTACACCCACTCACACTCAAGCAGGGTGGTAGATGTTGCCACCAAATTAGGCGAAAAATTTAATTTAAGTCCTGCTGAATTAAAGGTCCTCAGGATCTGCGCACGCTTTCATGACATCGGTAAAATCGGTATACCAGACAGTATCTTGTTAAAACCCGGCAAGCTTACTGATAGTGAGTTTACAGTCATAAAAACCCACTCACAAATAGGGGTCAGTATTATTAACAAGATTGATATGCCGGATATTGATGTATATGTAGATATTATTCTGTATCACCACGAGTGGTTTGATGGTTCAGGTTATCCAGCTGGCATAAAGGGCAATGATATACCGCTGTGTTCTCGAATTATTGCAGTTGCCGATAGTTATGATGCCATGACTTCTCGCCGTACATATCGTGACAGTCTTCCAATTGAAACAGTCCTCAAAATAATGAAAGAGGAGACCGGTCGACATTTTGACCCGGCAGTGTCGGAAGTATTCTTTAAAATTATTGGCTGAAAAAGCCAGGCCAGATCACAAATTTGGCTAATAAATCTGTATAAAAAACGTGGTCTACCCACGGATAATCCCCAGGATTAGAACACAGATATTATCAGTGTTTTTTTCGTACGGACAATAGTTGTTATCCCCTAATGCTTGATATATACTTGCGTCTTCAAGTATATATCAAGGTATATTATGTCTCATGAATCTATAAGTTCCCTGTTTGTGATTAAAAATGCGATGCTAGCATCGAAACTCTCGAAAAGAGTGGGTAATCACCTCAGTGTCCACGGCATAAGCCTTACCGAGTATCTGGTTATGCACTATTTAGATAATTCTACTCATAAAGCGGTTTCAAGGATTGAACTGGCTGAACATATAGGTATGAGTGCTTCGGGTATCACTCGTCTTATCGCGCCTATGGAAAAAAATAGAATCATAGAAAAAGTCGCAAATCCTCGCGATGCCAGGCAGAGCCTGGTAAAACTTTCTAAAACGGGCGAACGTCTTTATGGTGAAGCGAGAATTAGCTTTGAGCATATTACTAACGAGCTGGTTAGGGGCTTAAGCCCGAGTCAGCAGGAAAAAATTGTAGAGTTATATGCGAAGGTGATTTAAAAGATGCAAAGTGTTTATTTAGAGCCTACTCAGGAATCTGGCGCGGCACTTTTTAGTCGGAACATTTCCGGAGAGCTTGTCATGCTCAATATGCTGCGCTTCAAAGAAACAGCGGATTATTCGGCTAATCCGGAGTTGGCGCCTGAAAAGCCAATTTCCGGCAGAGCCGCCTTTCAAAAGTATATTGACCACACAATGCCGTTTTTAAAAGAGAGTGGTGGTGAGTTGTTGTTACTGGGAAATGGCGGGCAGTTCTTTATCGGACCCACAGACGAACAGTGGGATGTTGTCATGCTGGTAAAACAAAATTCTCTTGCCAGTTTTATGGCGTTTGCTTCAAATGCTGAGTATTTGTCGGGAATTGGTCACAGAACGGCAGCCCTTCTTGACTCCAGACTGTTGCCGATAGTTGAGAGTAAAGATTACAACATCACAACATCACAAACACATCCGCAGTGACCACCTATGCCGGCGTGTAGTGCAGGTGTTAGACGTAGGTTGGGAGTATTGGTAATGTGGGCTCGGATGCACGGTCAAGTTCAGCCAGGCAGGACTCATTTGACCCCTAAAATTACTTGATGCATATAAATGTAAAAAGGTCGAGAATAAGAGATCGGTGCCCTTTAAACTGAAACTTTAAAAGAGGTGGATAATGAAAAAGATCATACAAATATCGGCTGTTTTATTAGCTTGTTTATTTAGTGCCAATGTATTTGCTGCAGATGTTTTAACTCAAAAGAGTATCGGACTGGAGGCAGCAAATGATATTGCAAAAATGAGCATTGATGCCTGTCGTAAGAAAGGATTTAACGTTTCGGCGGTTGTGGTGGATAAATACGGTAATGTGCGTAGTGTGATGCGAGATGATCTGGCATCAAAATACACTATAGAAATAGCCCAGAGAAAAGCCAATATGGTGGTGATGTCTGGCATTGCTTCTGGTGCATTTAGAAAATCTAGAAGTGATATTCGACCAGAGTTAAACAATATTGATGGGTTGATTGTGATGCAAGGCGGCTTGCCCATTCAAGCCGGTGGCTCACTCATTGGTGCTGTTGGGGTGAGCGGTGCACCTGGAGGTGATAAAGACGAGGCCTGTGCAGCTGTTGCGATTAAGGCTATTGCTGATCGTCTGGAATTTGCTGCTTCTGAATAAAAAAGCCCGTAGGTTGGGGTGAGCTTGCGAACCTCAACCTACGGGCTCTCTGACCTGGGCTTTTTTCAGAGAAAATGACTAGAGCAGATTCATTAGCTGACTATGCCAATATCAAAACACGAAAATGAATTTGTGTCGTACGTTGTTGATCTGATGCAATCAATTGGCCCGGTTCGCGCGAAGAGCATGTTCGGAGGACATGGTATATATCTGGAAGATATAATGTTTGGTTTAGTTTCAGATGGTACTTTATACCTGAAGTCAGATAATGAAACAGAAAAGGAATACAAAGCCAGAGGGCTTGAAGCATTTACATATAATAAGAAAGGAAGGGAGTATAAAATGTCTTACTATCAGGCTCCAGAAGAAGCATTAGAAGATAGCGAAGAAATGAATGCATGGGCAAATAAAGCATTTGCTGTTGCGCTGAGAGCGGCATCGAAGAAGTGAAAGAAGAACAAAAGAGGTTTTATGCTAAAGGAAATTACAAGTGACGTTATTTTTTCTTTCAAGAATCAACTTGAAAATCATCCAATATATGAGGCAGTTTCAACCATTGATGATCTTCAATGTTTCATGGAACATCACGTGTATTCTGTTTGGGATTTCATGTCACTTATAAAGTATCTTCAATTTGAAGTGGCGCCGACGAAATATCCATGGACACCGCAAGGTGAAGGCAGTGTAAGGAGATTCATAAATGAACTGGTTCTTGAAGAGGAATCCGATGAAACAAATATTCCAGGTGAGTATTCAAGTCATTTTGAGTTATACCACAGAGCCATGAGCGAAGTTGGCGCAGACATTACCGCATCTACAAATTTTATTGATGCAGTTCAGGAAAAAGGCATTCACAAAGCACTGGAGCTGCCTGGCGTTCCCGCCCCTTCCCGAGCATTTACCTCAACAACATTTCAGTTTATAGAAAATAATAAGCCCCACCAGGTGGCCGCAGCTCTGGCATTAGGCAGAGAGCATATTATTCCCTGTATGTTCAGGTCAATTCTCAATAAGACAGGTGTGACTGATCAGGAGGCACCTATTTTTCATTTCTACCTTAATAGACATATTCATCTGGATGAGGATTTTCATGCGCCGCTATCATTAAGGCTTCTCAATGGTCTATGTGCTGGAGATGAAAACAAGATTCAGGAAGCTGTTGATGCGGCGAAACAGGCAGTAACAGCTCGAATAGAATTCTGGGATGGGGTCCTCGCAGCAATAAACTCATCTGACAAAGCATCCCGGCCG
>CAYRNH010000170.1:0-5788 GCA_964425515.1 uncultured Thiotrichaceae bacterium
TGTATCCGGATTTAGATTTCCGCCTGCGGCCAGCAGACCGTCGGGATCCAGCATTGCCAGTCGTGGTGAAGGAAAGGGGCCGTGAAAACCTTCTGGTAACCAGATGAGCGGAGCGTCTTCCACGTTTATTTGTTATCGCCGCATTTGTAGGGGCTGGCTTCCATCAGGTCCTGACCGTAGTTTTCCATGGCCTGTGCCTCGCGTGCAAGAAAATCGCCAATCGCAGCGCGGAAACCTTCGTGTGCAATCCAGTGCGCAGAGCGGGTTTTCACCGGCAGAAAGCCGCGCCAGATTTTATGCTCGCCCTGTGCGCCCGGTTCAAATCGAGCGATATTGTTTTTGATGCAGTATTCAATGCCACTGTAATAGCAGACTTCAAAATGCAGCTGATCATAATGCGCTACGCTGCCCCAGTGGCGGCCGTACAAAGTGTTATTGCCCTGGTACAGAATTGCGCCAGCCACGATTTCATCGTCATGGGTTGCGAATGCCGCGAGTAAATAATGCCGCACTGCTTTAAAAAAATTTAAGGTGAAAGTGGGTGCGCCAGACTTGAGCAAAAAAGTCACACGATAAAACTCATACAGTTTTTGCCACTGCACTTCGTTGAGTTCGTTGCCGGGGATGATTTGAACTTGTACGCCATCCTGGACAGCGATGCGGCGTTCGCGCTTGATGTTTTTTCTGCGCTTCGACGTCAGTGTCTGCAGAAAATCATCAAAGCTCTGGTATTGCTGGTTGTGCCAGTGATATTGGTAATCAAATCGTGTCAGCAGTGATTCATCTGTGAGCGCTTCCATGTCGTCGTTTTCACAAAACAGAAAATGCGCCGAGGAAATATTTTGTTTGTCGCAAAAGGATTTGATCAGCTGTATCAGTTCAATTTTGAGAGATCGGTCATTGTTTCTGGCAAGCAGGCGTGCACCCTGTGCCGGTGTGAACGGAATCGACGTGACCAGTTTTGGGTAGTACGGTATCTGGCTTCGCTGATAGGCATCGGCCCATGCCCAGTCGAAAACAAATTCACCGTAGGAATTATCCTTGATGTAACTGTTGCAGGCTGCAACCAGTTGTCCGGCGTCGTCGTGAATCTGAAACACGACTGGTTGCCAGCCCCAGGGCTCCAGGCAATCGTGCTGTTCAAGCGCGAGTAAAAAATCATGCTGCAAAAATGGATAGTCGTTGTCGAGCAGCGCATTCCATTGCGCAGCGTCGACATCAGCAATACTGGATGATAGGGTTGCTTTCACAGCAACATATTTACGCTTTGTTTTTGCTGTCCAGCGCGTCGAGATATTTTTCCGCATCCAGTGCGGCCATGCAGCCGGTTCCAGCCGAAGTGACTGCCTGACGGTAAACATGGTCCATCACATCACCGGCTGCAAACACGCCCGGCACGCTGGTAGCGGTCGCGCCACCGTCGGTGCCACTCTTCACCTTGATGTAGCCGTTGTGCATCTCGAGCTGGCCATCAAAGATTGCAGTGTTGGGCTTGTGGCCGATCGCGATGAACACACCCGACAGTTCAATGTCTTTGGTGCTGTCATCCTTTACATTTTTGATACGCATGCCAGTGACACCGGAATCATCGCCCAGCACTTCGTCGAGCACATGATTCCATTCGATTTTGACATTGCCGTTTTTGGCTTTTTCGAATAACTGATCCTGAAGAATTTTTTCTGAACGTAGCTCATCACGACGATGCACCAGGGTGACTTCAGAAGCGATATTAGAAAGATACAGCGCTTCTTCAACCGCAGTGTTGCCGCCGCCGATGACCGCGACTTTTTGCTGTTTGTAAAAGAAACCATCGCAGGTCGCGCAGGCCGATACGCCTTTGCCCTTGAAGGCTTCTTCGGAGTCCATGCCCAGATACATGGCGCTGGCGCCGGTAGCGATGATCAGTGCATCACAGGTGTATGTACCGGAGTCACCGATGAGTGTGTATGGCTTGCTGTCCAGCTTTACGCTGTTGATCTGGTCGAAAATAATTTCGGTACCAAAACGTTCGGCGTGCGCCTGCATGCGCACCATCAGCTCGGGGCCCTGGACGCCGTCATTGTCACCCGGCCAGTTATCAACATCGGTGGTGGTGGTGAGCTGTCCGCCCATTTCCATACCGGTGATCAAAACAGGATTGAGATTGGCGCGCGCGGCATAGACCGCAGCGGTATAACCAGCTGGGCCTGAACCCAGAATCAGCAAATGGGCGTGGCGGGGGTCACTCATGTAAATCTCCATGATGGTTGCGATACGATGCGGGCGCTAATGTTAACAAAACTACAGCGCTGTGCGCAGTTGAAATTACTGTGACAATATAAAGCCAGTGGTGTTACATATGTACGGTCAGGCAAGGCAATACAGGATAAAACCATGTTGAAAATAGGTATTCCAGCAGAAATTATGTCAGGTGAAGGCAGGGTGGCACTGACGCCCGACGATTGTGGACAACTGGTCAAAGTCGGTTGTGCAGTGCATCTGCAATCAAAGGCCGGGCTTGCCTGTGGTTATGCCGATACTGCGTATACCGCGGTGGGTGTCACGATACACAAAACAGCCGAGCAGCTATACCGGGCGGCCGAGCTGATCGTCAAGGTCAAGCAGCCGCTGGCGGATGATCTCAAATGGCTCGAATCACGTCATCTGTTGTTCAGTTTTCTGCATCTCGCGGCTGATCCTGTGCTAATCGGTCAGCTTGCTGATATCGGCCTGACCGCGATTCCGTTCGAAGCGGTCAGCAATGCAACGGGTTTTCCCTTGCTTGCTCCGATGAGTGCGATTGCCGGTCGACTCTCGGTATTGCGTGGCGCCGGTCTTTTGTTCAGCACTGCGGGCAGTGGCGTGTTGCTCGGCGGCGTGGATGGCTCGGAACAGGGGCGAGTGGCCGTGCTTGGTGCCGGCGTCGCCGGTGGCCACGCGATGGCGGCTGCTCACGCGCTGGGCGCCGAAGTGAACGTATTCGATTTAAATGCCGACCGACTGGTAGCGCTGAAGCAGCAATGGCCAGAGGTTCATATTCATAGCGCGACCGCGGATGTGATTGCCGAATACTGCGAGCAGGCCGATCTGGTGATTGGCGCGGTGATGCTCGCCGGGCGACGCGCCCCCGTAGTGCTGAAACAGAGCAGCATCGCGCGCATGCGCCCGGGCTCGGTGATCGTCGATATCGCGATCGATCAGGGCGGTTGTGTCGAAGGCATCCACGCCACCTCGGCAGAATCGCCAGTGTATAGCCATCTCGGGGTGCTGCATTCAGCGGTGCCGAACATGCCCGGTGCGGTACCGCGCACTGCGGCGCAGTCGTTGTCGACAGTGATTCGACCCTATGTGCAGCAACTGGCCAGCGAATCGCTGGATCGCCTGCCTGCGCTGAACAGTGCGGTCGCAATTCGCGCCGGGCAGGTGGTGGATCCCGTGTTGCAGCAGGCTTTGGCGGGAAATGCAGATTAGGCGGTGTACCGTTGCTCCATCTTGGGTAGAATGTGGAACTTATCAGGTCGTTTTCAGGCCGATACACAAAACAACATCGTCGGGATGAACTGATTGGCCCAGGCACGCCGTACAAAAACGACTACAACAGGCACCGAGCTTAAAACGCACGTACAGCACGGTCTGCGCGAAGGCGCCATGCTGGTGCTGGGTGCGCTCGCCCTGTTTTTGCTCGCCGCCTTGATCACTTACCATGTGGATGATCCTGGCTGGTCACATACCGGGCCGCGTGTGGCGGTACAAAATGCCACCGGTGTGGTCGGCGCCTGGTTCGCCGATGTGCTGCTCGATCTGTTTGGTTATCTTTCTTATCTGTTCCCGATCATGCTGGCTTACAGCGGCTGGCTGATATTGCGGCGTAATCACGATAGTCAGCGCAGGGATGAAATTGACTATCAGGTGCTTGGAATTCGCTGGGCGGGATTTTTTCTCACTCTGGCTGCAGGCTGCGCGCTGACCAGCATGCATTTCGTGGTCCCCCCAGATGTACTGCCGATGGATGGTGGTGGCATTCTGGGTCGATGGCTGGGTGATGGTATGGCGGGTACCATGGGGCTGCTCGGTTCCACTTTATTATTGCTCGCGGTGTTTCTCACCGGAATCACGCTGTTCACAGGTCTATCATGGTTTAAAACCATCGATGCCATTGGTCTGGGCATGATTAAACTGTTGCTCTGGATACAACAACGGTTTGTGGCGACGTATGAATATATTCAGGAACGTCGCGCGGGCGATGTCGCCAAACAACAACGTCATAATGTCATCGAAGCGGATAAACAGCGTAGTGCAGAGCGTGTTGCCCGAGGCTCAGACAAAGTACGCATCGAGCCGGTGATGAAAAAAGTTGAAATTTCAGAGCGGCTGGATCGCGAAAAACAGATTGCACTATTTGATGCGCCGGCGGATTCTGAATTACCAGGCCTGCGTTTGCTAGATCCACCGCATCCGCATGAAAAAGGTTATTCAATCGAAGCGCTGGAAGCCTTATCAAGGCTGGTCGAAATAAAACTGGCTGATTTTGGTGTCGAAGTCGAAGTCGTGGCGGTGCATCCCGGTCCGGTGATTACGCGCTTTGAAATGCAGCCCGCTCCGGGTGTCAAAGCGAGCAAGATTACTGCGCTGTCGCGTGACCTCGCGCGTTCCTTATCGGTACAAAGCGTACTGGTGGTCGAAGTGATCCCGGGCAAGTCGGTGGTGGGTCTGGAAATTCCCAACGAGCATCGTGAAATTGTTTCGCTGGGCGAAATCATGATGTCCAAACAGTACGATAAATCGTCGTCACCATTGACTATTGGTCTGGGCAAAGATATTTCCGGCAATCCGGTAGTGGCTGATCTGGCAAAAATGCCGCATCTGCTGGTCGCAGGTACCACCGGTTCGGGTAAATCGGTTGCGGTCAACGCGATGCTGATGAGTTTGTTGTACAAAAGCAAACCCTCCGAAGTGCGCATGATCCTGATCGACCCAAAAATGCTCGAGCTGAATGCTTACGAAGGCATTCCACATTTGCTCACGCCGGTAGTGACCGATATGAAAGACGCGGCCAATGCACTGCGCTGGTGTGTGGGTGAAATGGAAAGTCGTTATGCGCTGATGGCCGCGCTCGGGGTGCGCAATATTATTGGCTACAACCGCAAGGTGAAAGAAGCGATCGACGCCGGCAAACCACTGGAAGATCCCTTGTTCGATCCGGATCACGAAGCGCCGGGTGCACAGCCGAAAAAACTGGTGCATCTTCCATATATTGTAGTGGTGGTGGACGAGTTCGCCGATCTGTTCATGGTGGTGGGTAAGAAAATTGAAGAACTGATTGCGCGACTGGCACAAAAAGCACGTGCGTCCGGTATTCATTTAATTCTTGCTACGCAACGACCGTCTGTGGATGTGATCACCGGTCTGATTAAATCGAATATTCCGACACGTATTGCTTTTCAGGTATCCTCACGTATCGACTCGCGCACCATTCTGGACCAGATGGGTGCGGAACAGTTGCTCGGTCACGGTGACATGCTGTACATGGAGTCTGGCAATAATATGCCGATGCGTGTGCATGGCGCTTTCGTTGATGATCATGAAGTACACAATGTGGTGAACTTCCTGAAGCAGCAGAATGAACCAGACTATATTGCCAATATTACTCAGGAAAGTTCAGCGAGCATTATGTTGCCTGGAGAATCACCCCAGGGTGGCGGTGATGAAAGCGATGCGCTTTACGATCAGGCGGTAGCAATTGTTACCGAAAGTCGCAAGGCATCGATCTCCTATGTGCAGCGGCGTTTGAAAATTGGTTATAACCGCG
>CAYRNH010000171.1:0-5714 GCA_964425515.1 uncultured Thiotrichaceae bacterium
CACATGTCTTTTCTGGATATCGACGAGCGCATTTTAAAACTGGTCGAACTGGTGGAATTTGATCGCACGCCACTGACCGATATCAAAAAGGTCGGCTATTGTGATATCGGTCTGATCGAAGGCGGCGTTGCCAATGCAGAGAATGTTGAAGTACTGCGCGATTTTCGCAAACACTGCAAAATACTAATTGCGGTCGGCGCCTGCGCAATTAATGGCGGTATTCCCGCGATGCGCAATCAGTTTGATTTAAAAGACTGCCTCGAAGAAGTGTACCTCAATGGCATCGGCGTGGAGAATCCGATGATTCCCAACGACCCGGAACTTCCCTTATTACTCGACCAGGTGCACCCGATACACGAAGTGGTCAAGGTCGATTATTTTCTGCCCGGCTGTCCGCCGTCGGCCGACACCATCTGGATTTTTCTCAATGAGCTGATCGAAGGCAAAGCCATCAGCTTTCCGTATTCATTAGTCCATTACGACTGATACCTAACAGAGAACCCTATGTCCTCAGAACTGGAAACTGCAGCACACCCGGAAGACCTGGAACGCGTGGTCATCGAACCGTTGACCCGGGTCGAAGGCCACGGCAAGGTCACCCTGTTGCAGGACGAAAACCTGAACATCAAACAGGCGCGACTGCATATTGCTGAATTCCGCGGCTTCGAAAAATTTATTCAGGGCCGGCCCTACTGGGAACTGCCGGTGCTGGTACAACGGCTCTGTGGCATCTGCCCGGTGAGCCATCATCTCGCCGCGGCCAAAGCCTGCGACATGATCGTCGGCGCCAGCGAACTCACGCCCACTGCGGAAAAAATTCGCCGCCTGATGCATTACGGTCAGACTTTACAATCGCACGCGCTGCATTTCTTTCATCTGTGTTCGCCCGACCTGCTGTTCGGGTTTGATGATGACATTCGTCACCGCAATATTGTCGGCGTGATCGAAGACAGCCCCGAGATTGCAAAACAGGGCGTGATGCTGCGCAAATACGGCCAGGAAGTGATCCGTGTCACCTCGGGCAAACGCATCCACGGCACCGGCGCCATTCCCGGCGGGATCAACAAATCATTGAGCAAGGATGAAATCGAATACCTGAAGCGCGATATTGATCAGGTCGTCGACTGGGCACAGCAGGCAGTTGCTCTGATCAAACGTATTTTTTTCGAACATTACGATTATCACATGGCCTTTGCCAGCATTAGCAGCAGCATGCTCAGCCTGATACGCGATGATGGCGCTTTTGAAATTTATCACGGCGGTTTGCGCGCCAATAATCATCTTGGTGAAAACTTGTTTGATCAGGTCGATGTGCGCAATTATGAAGACTACATAAGAGAAGGCGTAAAAAACTGGAGCTATATGAAGTTCCCGTTCATTACCTCCATCGGTCAGGATGATGGCTGGTACCGTGTCGGTCCGCTGGCACGAGTTAACAACTGCGATTTCTTTTCCACACCGCTGGCAGAAAAAGAACGCGCAGAATTTGCCGCCATCGGCAACGGCGCACCGGTGCAGTCAACCCTGGCCTATCACTGGGCGCGACTCATCGAACTGTTACACTGCAGCGAAGCGATCGCCGAACTGCTGGACGACAGTGACCTGTCCGGCACAGACCTGATCAACAAAGGTGAGTTACAAAGTTATGGCATCGGTGTTATCGAAGCACCACGCGGCACCTTGTTCCATCACTACCAGATCAATGACGATGGTATTGTCGAAAAAGCCAGCCTGATCGTATCGACCACCAATAATAATCAGGCGATGAACGAATCTATTCGCAAGGTCGCGAACCAGTATCTCGACGGCAACCAGCTCAGCGAAGCACTGCTCAACCAGGTTGAAGTTGCAGTGCGCGCCTACGACCCGTGCCTGTCGTGCGCGACGCACGCGATGGGCAAGATGCCGCTGGAAATCAATCTGGTGAATAATCAAAACGAGCTGGTCGACCGGCTTGAGAAAAAGGTCAACGGCGTTATCTCGAGAACTGTTTGAGAATACAGGAGCATAATCATATGCACCACTCGACCATTGCGCCAATACTCATCTTTGCCTACGGCAACCCGTCTCGTGGTGACGATGCACTGGGTCCTGCGATGTTTGATCTACTCAAAAAGTATCAGGCAAAGGGTGAAACATTCGATGAATTTGATCTTCTTGTCGAATACCAGTTACAGATCGAACATGCGATCGACCTCGAACAACGCGAACGCGTACTGTTTATCGATGCCAGCACCTCGTGCGCACCGCCTTATGAATTTTGCAAACTGCAAGCAGTACAGGATGACAGCTATACCACACACGCTATGAGCCCGGCTTCGCTGCTGGCGGTGTACCGGAAAATCAATGGCAGGGAACCTCCGCCCTCATACCTGCTCACAATAAGAGCATATGAATTTGATCTCGGACAGGACATCAGCGAACAGGCAATGATAAATTTGCAGGAAGCATACGAGTTTATTAAAGACCTGCTAACGACAAATCATCAATATTGGCCCGAAAACACAGGACTGGCTTATAAAACTCAAATTAATGGAGGCGCGCAAACATGAACACAACTGAAACATTGCAGCAAACCATCACTGACATGGTGGACGACAAACGCGGCATACTCGCAGCCGATGAAAGCACCGGCACCATCGCAAAACGTTTTGCTGCGATCAATGTCGAATCGACTGAAGAACACCGTCGCGCCTACCGTTCACTGTTGCTGGAAACTGCTGGCCTGGGTGAGTTCATCAGCGGCGTGATTCTGTTCGAAGAAACCCTGGGACAAAAAAACGCAGCAGGCTCGCCTTTGCCTGAAATCGCCTGGCAACAAAAAATCGTACCTGGCATCAAGGTCGACAAAGGCACCGAGCCGCTGGCCGGCGCGCCTGGTGATCTCATCACCAAAGGCCTGGACGGTCTCGCAGACAGATTAAGAATCTACATCGATCAGGGTGCGCGCTTTGCCAAATGGCGCGAGGTCTATCCGGTCACGCCCAGCAATCCCACAGCGCTCGGTGTGCACGCCAATGCCGAACGACTGGCGCACTATGCAGCGATCTGTCAGGAGTGCGGTGTCGTTCCTATTGTAGAACCCGAAGTGCTGATGGATGGTGACCACGATATCCAGCGTTGCAGCGATGTCACCGAACAGGTGCTGCATGCGGTGTTCGCCGCCCTGTTACGCTACGGCGTCAGCCTTGAACACATGATTTTAAAACCCAACATGATCCTGCCGGGCAAAGGCTGTCGCGTTGCAGCACCGGAAGAAATTGCGCAAGCCACATTAAAAATATTCCGCCGCACCATCCCCGCGGCGGTGCCCAGCATTAATTTCCTGTCCGGCGGCCAGAGCCCGGAAGAAGCGACACAGAACCTGAACGCTATCAACCAGATCGGCGGCCCCTGGCAGTTGAGTATTTCGTATGGTCGTGCGCTGCAACAGCCCGTATTGCAGGCATGGCAGGGTAAGGCAGAAAACGTCGCGGCTGCACAGGCGGCATTATTGAAACGCGCGCGTCTTAACAGTCTGGCGCGTCAGGGACAATATAAATCAGATATGGAAACGGGTTAAACAATCTGCTTAAATAAATCAACTCAATACTACTGGCTGGCAAGGATGCCTTTTAATTTGACTCATCTTTTACAACCCTTTCTCGGCTTGATTCATTTTAGCCGGCCCGATATTGCCTGTTCGATCTTCGCCACACACTGTTAAACTGCCCGCCATGGAAGCGAAAAATCTCAAAACCCCCACCACTCACGATATTTTACGCAGCGTTTTTGGCTATGAAAGCTTCCGACCGCAGCAACAGGACATCGTTGAGCACATGGTCACAGGCGGCGATGCACTGGTGCTGATGCCCACCGGTGGTGGCAAATCGCTGTGTTATCAGATCCCTGCGATTGTGCGCACTGGTGTCGGCGTTATCGTCTCGCCGCTGATCGCGTTGATGCAGGACCAGGTCAGCGCCCTGCATCTCAATGGCGCGCGTGCGGCCTTCCTCAATTCAACGATGAACAATGAAGAAGTCCGCAACATCGAACAAAGTCTGCAGCGAGGCGAACTCGATCTGCTCTATGTCGCCCCGGAGCGCCTGATGATGCCGCGCATGCTCGACCTGCTCGACCGCATTCCGGTTTCATTATTCGCCATCGATGAAGCGCACTGCGTTTCACAATGGGGCCATGATTTTCGTCCCGAATATGTTCAACTCTCGGTGCTGCACCAGCGCTTTCCGAACATTCCGCGCATTGCGCTCACCGCGACCGCCGACAGCGCAACCCGACGCGAAATCATCGAGCGCCTTTCGCTCGGAGAAGCACGGCAGTTTATCGGCGGTTTTGATCGACCCAATATTCGTTATCGCATCAGCGAAAGCGGTGGTGGTGCACGCGAACAGCTGCTGCGTTTTATTCGCAACGAACACCCGAACGATGCGGGTATTGTGTATTGCCTGTCACGCAAGCGCGTCGATGAAGTCGCCAGCTGGCTGAGCAGCAAAGGCCTGAATGCACTGCCCTATCATGCCGGATTGTCAGCCCAGGTGCGACAGACCAACCAGCAACGTTTTTTGCGCGAACAACAGATCATCATCGTTGCCACCATCGCTTTTGGCATGGGCATCGACAAACCCGACGTGCGTTTTGTCGCGCATTTAAATTTACCCAAAAGTATTGAAGCCTATTACCAGGAAACCGGACGCGCAGGCCGCGACGGCTTGCCCGCCGATGCCTGGATGATCTACGGGCTGCAGGATGTCATCACCCTGAAAAAAATGCAGGCGACATCAGAAGCCCCGGAACAGATTAAACGCCTGGAAAGCCACAAGCTCGACGCTATGTTAGGCCTGTGTGAAATCACCAGCTGCCGACGCCAGGCGCTGCTGCGTTATTTCGACGATGTCATGGCCGAACCCTGCGGCAACTGCGATACCTGCCTGGAACCACCCGAAACCTGGGACGCGACTGCGGCTGCGCAAAAAGCGCTGTCCTGCGTACACCGCACCGGGCAACGCTTTGGTGTCAGCTACCTGGTTGATGTACTGCTGGGTAAAGACGATGAACGCATCCAGCGTTTTGGTCACGACAGCGTGAGCACTTTTGGCATCGGCAAGGAACACAGTCAGAACGAATGGCGCGACCTGTACCGTCAGCTCATCGCACGCGGTTTGCTTGCGGTCGATCTTGAAGGTCACGGCGGTCTGCGTCTCGCCGAAGCCAGCCGACCGGTGCTGCGCGGTGAACAGCCATTACTTCTGCGCAAACTCAAACCCAGATCAAAAACAAAAACACGTGAACGCAAAACCAGTCGCTTTGACGATGCCGGCATGAGCAAACTCTGGGAAGCGTTGCGCAACCGCCGTCAGCAACTCGCGGATGAAAAAGGCATTCCTGCGTACATGATTTTTCACGATGCCACCCTGGCCGAGATGGTCGAGAACCAGCCGGAAACACTGGCACAGTTCGCCAACATTTCGGGTGTCGGTGAACGCAAGCTCGCCGACTACGGCGAAGCCTTTCTCGATGTACTGAACGAATACCGAAATTTAAAAAACGATTCGCAAACCGATACCGAAGCAGAAACCCTGCACCTGTTCCAGCTCGGTATGGATGCGGATGCCATCGCCGAACAGCGCGGGCTCAAAGCAACAACGATTTATAATCATCTTGCCAACGCCATCGCGCGCGGTGAAATACAGGTTGAAGAAGTCGTTCCACTGGAA
>CAYRNH010000172.1:0-1484 GCA_964425515.1 uncultured Thiotrichaceae bacterium
GACCGAGTGAAATCGCATTCGCCTGATCACCTTTGGGAACCACATAATAATCACGGATATTTTTGCTCTTTAATCTGGCAGCCAGTAGCCTTGCTTTTTCGTGGCTCTTTTGTCGTGGCAAATACACCCAGTACATCGACTGCTCGCGCTCTTCATGGCTGCGGTACGATGCTTCGACCACATAGTTATGTATATTTCGAGTCAGCTTGCGTAGATCAACGATATCCCGGAACGGGCCCAGGGTGTAACAGGCAAAGCTCGGTTGAGCAGGCGGTTCTGGCCGGGGTGATGCGGCCGGCGGCGATTTTGTTTTTTCTGCAAGCGCCGGTTCTGCTGCTTTTTCTGTTTTGCTTTCTGGTTTTGTATCCGGCGCACGGGTTTTCTGCCCAGCCACTGCTTTTGTCGCTGCACCGGTCTCCGGCGAAGACGGTGCTGCATGCTTCAATTCGCTTAACAGTACCAGTTTGGGCACATTCGGATCGTCCGATACTATCGGCCGCCCATGGGTTTCGGGATGTTTCAGCTCCCAGGCCACATAGCCAATATTCGCTGCCAGCAGCAGCAGAAACAGCCAGCGCATCAGACATTCTCCTGCTGCGAGGCCAGATATAAACCGCGCAACACCAGATCAGGTTGCAATTCCGCCGCGTTTTTCATCAACGCGAGCATAACAGTCGCCGCCCCGCCTGTGATCAGGATTTTCATATCAGCTCCTAGCCGCTCGCGCGCCGCATCGCAGGCACGGTCAAGCCCTGCTACCGCCATTTGCGAAATACCCAGCTGTACCGCGTCATCAGTATTGGTAGCAAATGGCTGGTCTGGCACCGCGCTCGAAAACTCCAGATTTGATAACACCGGTATGCGCGATTTAAGCGCCGCAAACATCAGCTCGGTACCGGGCATGATCTGGCCTCCCAGATGCTGACCATCCGCATCGATTAAATCCAGCGTGGTCGCAGTGCCGCAACTGATGACACACAAGGGGGTTTGATACAGATCGCGCGCTGCAATCATCGCCGCCCAGCGATCAACCCCGTGCTGCTCCGGATGCGCATAAGCATGGCGCAGTTCTGCAAACTGTTTTGTCGTGCGTAAGGCTCGAGCTTCGAGCTGCCAGTGCTCGTCCAGCCAGTTTTGCGTTTTCATTTCAACATCACTGCCAGCAACGCAGGCAAACATGATAGCCCCGGGCACTTCCAGCGTATGCCAGGCCTCGCTCAAAACGGTCGACAGATTATCACTGTTATAAACATGTGCGCCCTGCTCAACCACGGCCGCATTTTTCCACAACGCCCATTTGATTCGGCTGTTGCCGATGTCTATGGTCAGGATCGATGACGCTGTCATGTTGCATACCGCAGACTGACATCGGCCGCCAGCAAACGCTGTTCGACACCATCAACTTGTACCTGCAAGGCACCATCCGCAGCCACACCCAGTGACAGCGCGGTTTGTTGCTGACCGTCGTCTCGTCGTATCGTCAC
>CAYRNH010000172.1:1584-5686 GCA_964425515.1 uncultured Thiotrichaceae bacterium
TCCTGCCGGTTCTGGGTTTCGATCAGAATGCCGGCGAGCTTTTTATTGTCGATCAGCACATCGTTGGGCCATTTCAGTTTTGCCTGGCTGATGCCGATCCGCTTCAAAGCACGCACCAGTGCCACCCCGATCAACAAAGAAAGCGCGCCGAGCTCAGCCGCCGAATTTTTAAATTCCCAGCCCAGACTCATATAAATATTACTGCCAGCAGGCGAATGCCAGACCCGGCCGCGGCGACCACGCCCCGCGTTCTGGCTGTCAGCGATACAGGCCAGCGGCAGCTCGGCACCTGCGCGGCACTGTTGCAGCAACCAGGCATTCGTGGAATCGATCTGTTCGAACACCTGCACTACACAGGGCGAACCACCTGCTTCATGCAAGGCATGCAAAATTTGCTCGCTGTCGAGTCTGTCAATACTGGTTGAGGCCGCACTCATATGGGTCGCAGTTTATAACAGGCGGAGACAAACACACAGCGGCTCAAGTTTTGTGTTGTTTCTGCTGCAGGCCTGCACAAACACATAGCCAGCCATGTACAATACGCCGCCAGCACCTTCGTAAAAGACAGAGCCCATGGCCGCAGAAGAAAAAATCGCTCCTACTAATTTTATTCGCAACATCGTTCAGGACGACCTTGCCTCGGGCAAGCACAGTTCGATCCAGACACGGTTCCCGCCGGAGCCCAACGGTTATTTGCACATTGGTCACGCCAAATCCATCTGCCTGAACTTTGGCGTGGCGCGCGATTTTAATGGTAAGTGCAACCTGCGCTTCGATGATACTAATCCGGAAAAAGAAGACGACGAATATGTCGAGTCAATCAAGGCCGACGTGCAGTGGCTGGGTTTCGAGTGGAGCGAACTGCGCCACGCTTCGGATTATTTTGAACAGCTATACCAATTCGCAATCGACCTGATCAAGCAGGGCAAGGCCTATGTCGATTCGCTCAATGCGCACGAGATTCGCGAATACCGCGGCACTCTGACAGAGCCTGGAAAAGAAAGCCCGGACCGCAGTCGTTCCATCGAAGAAAACCTCGACCTGTTCACGCGCATGCGCGCCGGCGAATTTAATGACGGTGAATACGTGCTGCGCGCCAAAATCGATATGGCCTCACCCAATATCAACCTGCGCGACCCGGCCATCTATCGCATCAAGCACGAGCATCATCAGCGCACCGGTGACGCCTGGCCTATCTACCCGATGTACGATTACACCCACTGTATTTCAGATGCGCTGGAAAACATTACGCATTCGCTATGTACACTGGAATTCGAAGACCACCGCCCGCTCTACGACTGGGTACTGGATCAGCTCGATGTTCCCTGCCATCCAAGACAGATCGAATTCGCCCGTCTGCAACTAAAATACACCATCACCAGCAAACGTAAGCTCAACCAGCTGGTCACCGAAAAACACGTGTCCGGCTGGGACGATCCACGCCTGCCGACGATCAGCGGTTTGCGCCGCCGCGGCATCCCGCCTGCAGCCTTGCGCGATTTTTGTGATCGCATCGGCGTCACCAAAAAAGACAGCTTTATCGAAATGGCCGTGCTGGAAAACTGTGTGCGCGAAGACCTCAACGAACACGCGTTGCGTGTGATGGCAGTGCTTGATCCATTAAAAGTCACCATCGCCAATTATCCCGACGACCAGGTTGAGGATATGAGCGCAGCGAATCATCCACAAAAACCGGAACTCGGCACGCGCACAGTTCCATTTTCAAAAACGCTATATGTCGAGCGTGATGATTTTATGGAAGACGCGCCGAACAAATTTTTCCGTCTTTCGCTGGGCCGTGAAGTGCGTTTGCGTTACGCCTATTACGTTACCTGCACCGATGTGATCAAAGATGCTGATGGCAAGGTGATTGAGCTGATCTGTACCTATGATCCCGCCACCCGCGGTGGTGATTCGCCCGACGGCAGAAAAGTCAAAGGCACGATTCACTGGGTCTCGGCCGCGCATGCGATCGACGCCACGGTCAATCTTTACGACCGGCTTTACACCCACCCCGATCCCGGTGGCTGCGATGATCATCTCGCACATCTGAATCCGGAATCATTACAGATTCTCAATCAATGCAAACTGGAACCCGCGCTCGCAGAGGCGGATCACGGTACCTCTTATCAGTTCGAACGCATCGGTTACTTTGTCAAAGACAGCAAAAGCAGCGACCTGGTGTTCAATCGCACCGTCACCCTGCGCGATACCTGGGCGAAAGTCGACAAAGCCAACGCCTGACCTGAAATTGAAATGGGCCTTGAAAATGAGCTCTTCTGGTATTAATATTTTCTGCACAGACGGTATGTCTGTGTGGTGCCTGCCTTCTGGCACAGGGATGTAACGAATAGTCGACACAGGGATCCGTTGTCGCAGCTTTTGCCTATTTCCTGTTTTTATTATTCAGCGCCCCTGTGCTCGCGGCAGGTGATGCGGTGTGTTGCATTAACACACTTTAATAATCATAAGGAGTAGTGAAATGAAACCATTTTTATCTATCTGCACACTTGCTGGTCTTGTTGTTGCCAGTGCTACCCAGGCCGCCGTGGTCATTAATGAGATTGATTATGACCAGCCTGGCGCTGACACTGCCGAGTTTATCGAACTCTACAACAACAGCAGTACCAGCACGGCGCTCGATACCTTTTCGATTAACCTGATCAATGGTGGTGATGACAGCGTTTATCGAAGCATTGACCTGAGCGGCTTTAGCATGGCGGCCAACAGTTATTTTGTTGTTTGCGACAGCGCCTCACAGGTAGCGAATTGCAATTATGCTTTTACCAGCAGTTCCGGCTGGTTCCAGAATGGCGCACCCGATGCGATCGCGCTGCTCGAGAGTGGCAATATCGTTGATTCCCTGTCATACGAAGGGGATGTTCCTTCCGCGACCGAAGGCTCTGCTACCACACTGGCGGACAGCGGCACCATTACCACCAGCCTGTCGCGTTTGCCAAATGGTATCGATACCAATAACAACCTGGCTGACTTTCAGCTCGGCTGCATCACACCCGGAACAGCCAATATCACCGGCAGTGGCGACTGCTCAGCGGTAGCTGTGAGCGCGGTACCGGTGCCGGCAGCAGGCTGGTTGTTTGCTTCAGGATTGTTCGCAATGATTGGATTTGGCCGTAAGCAACTAGCTTAAGCATCCGCAACAGAAACAAAAGGGCGGTCTAATGACCGCCCTTTTGTCATCGGACATTCCTGTTGATTAACCCGCACTAAATTCCTTGTGCTTGAAAATAAGCGCACGTGAATTTGCGTACGTTTCTTCGCTGAGCAGGCCTGCTTCTTTCAAACGTCGAGTATCTTTTAATTCGCCTGCCAGCCTTTGCCGGTTATTCAGACCACTGGACTGCGCCTTGCGTATATAAGCTTCCAGCCGATCGGTAAAGGCTTCGAATTCATATCGGCCCGGCTTGTTAAAATCCAGTTCAATCAAAGGCACACCCGCCAGTGTCAATACGAACTTACGAATTTAGCCTGCCGTTCGTCGCGCGGCAAATCAGTGATAAAAAACTACTCAACCGCTATTTTTGCAAACTTGCGTTTACCCACCTGGAACACCGCAGATGATCCCGCACAAATTTTCAGATTTTTATCTGAGACTTTTTCACCGTCAATTTTAACTGCGCCCTGTTGAATCATGCGCAACGCTTCGCTGGTGCTCGCGCACAATGCAGCGTCTTTGATAAGATTAGCAATCGCAATGCCTTCTGTCCCAGCTGTAAATGAAAACTCAGGAATATCATCTGGAATTTTATTTTTCGCAAACTGCGCAATAAAACCTTCACGCGCAGCATTGGCCGCATCGGCAGAATGAAACCGGGTGATGATTTCTTCAGCCAGTAAAAATTTTACATCGCGAGGATTTTTACCTGCGGCGATCTCGTTTTTGAAGCCTTCGATTTCAGCCATTGGGCGAAAACTGAGCAGTTCAAAATAGCGCCACATCAGTTCATCAGAAATCGACATGATTTTGCCAAACATATCTTTGGCTTCATCATTAATGCCGATGTAATTATTCAGCGACTTCGACATTTTCTGCACGCCATCCAGACCTTCGAGTATCGGCATGGTCAGCACCACCTGCGGA
>CAYRNH010000173.1:0-5679 GCA_964425515.1 uncultured Thiotrichaceae bacterium
CGCAATTCCATTTTGTCTTCCTGACCCAGACACATATACAAAGTCCCGTCGACCGAGAGCCGCACGCGATTACAGGTTTCGCAAAAATGCTGTGAAATGGGTGTGATAAAACCGATGCGCAGATTTTGATTGCGCACTTGCATGTAACGCGCTGGACCACCGCCGGGCATGACGCCGGGAATCAGATCAAAGCGTTCGCTGAGCTGCTTTTTCACGCCCTGCAAATTCACATAATGATCGCTGGCTTTCACGCCGGTGCTGCCGATCGGCATGGTTTCGATCAGGCGCAGGGTGAAATCATTCTCCAGACAGTATTCCACCATGGCTTCGAATTCATCATCATTGATGCCTTTCATCGCCACCATATTGATTTTTACCGGGGCAAACCCGGCTTTGCGCGCGGCCTGCAGGCCGGCCAGCACGGGCGCCAGCTCGCCGCCGGTGATCTGTTTAAAACGCTCGGGTTTCAGGCTGTCGAGACTGACATTAATCCGCGATATACCGGCATCAAACAGCGCCTCGGCGTGTTTTTCGAGAAGCACCGCATTGGTACTGAGCGAGAGGTCTTCGATGCCTGGCAGGGCGTACAGTCGGGCTGCCAGCTGGGACAGATTTTTGCGCACCAGCGGTTCACCGCCGGTGATGCGAACCCGCGCTACGCCGAGTTCGGCAAAAGCTCTGATCACGCGCTCGGTTTCGTCAAAGGTCAGCCAGTGGTCGGGCTGCTCAAAGTCTGTGTGGCCTTCGGGCAGGCAGTAAAAGCAGCGCAGATTGCACTTGTCGGCCACCGACAGGCGCACGTATTCGATACGGCGCCCGAAGGGGTCGATCAGGCCAGGGCTGGTATTCTGAGTTTTAGATTGCATCACTTATACATGGTGACAGAGCATAATCAAGCTTACAAGTGCCTGATCTGGATAGACTCTGCTTTCAAGTGCCGGTTCCTTGCGAAATCTTGCGGTACAATCGGCTTTCCCACATATGCTTTCAGAAGTTTTAGATTATGAGTGAAAAATCCTTTATCCCAGTCAATATCGCAATAATGACCGTATCCGACAGCCGTACCGAGGATAATGATACCTCGGGCAAGGCACTGGTAGACCGCCTCACCGAGGCAGGTCACCGCCTCGCTGAGAAACTCATCGTGGTTGACGATATTTACAAAATTCGCGCTGTCATGTCGCGCTGGATCGCAGATCCGAAAGTGAACGTGGTGATTTCTACAGGAGGAACCGGCCTCACCGGTCGTGATATTACGCCCGAAGCGGTCAAACCCTTGCTCGACAAGGAAATTGAAGGCATCGGTGAACTGTTTCGCTGGATTTCGTATCAGGATATCAAAACCTCAACCGTGGCTTCGCGCGCGCTTGGCGGGGTGGCTAATGGCACCTTTATTTTCTGCCTGCCGGGCTCTACCGGCGCCTGCAAGACTGGCTGGGACGAGATCATCGGTCCGCAGCTGGATTACCGAAATGCGCCCTGCAATATGGTCGAGCTGATGCCGCGTCTGCTGGAAAAATGAGTACCAAGCCCAAAGACTGCTATTCAGAGCCATTACTCTCGGTCGATGCTGCGATCCAGCGCCTTCTGGCGCAGGCGTCAGCGCTGAGCGAATCCGAAACCGTTAATTTGTTAGAAGCGCGAGGCCGAGTGCTGGCTCAGGACGTGATTTCTACGCTCAATGTGCCCGGTTACGATAACTCTGCGATGGATGGTTATGCCGTGCGCTGTGCTGATTGCGTGCAGGCTGGCGCGGTGCTGACGGTGGCGCAGCGAATCCCGGCGGGCAGCACTGGTTTCGTACTGGAACCGGGGACTGCTGCACGAATATTTACCGGTGCCCCGATCCCGCCGGGTGCGGATGCGGTAGTGATGCAGGAGTGCTGCACACGCGAGGAAGGCAGCGATACGGTGAGCATCAATAGCATGCCCGGTGTCGGTGATAATATTCGTCGTGCCGGTGAAGACATCGAACAGGGCAGTGTAATACTGCGTGCAGGTACTCGCCTGAGAGCACAGGAACTGGGGCTGATCGCTTCGGTGGGTGTGCCTGAAGTGAGCGTGTATCGCAGACTCCGGGTCGCCTGCTTTTTTACCGGCGATGAGCTGGTCAGTCCGGGTGAAACCTTACAGCCAGGACAAATCTACAATTCCAACCGATACACCCTGAATGGTTTTTTACAGTCTATGGACTGCGAAATCAGCGACTATGGCATTGTCGCCGATAATTTCGAAGCCACTTTGAAAGTAATCGAGCAGGCCGCAGCAAAAGCCGATCTGGTTCTGACCAGTGGTGGTGTGTCGGTCGGCGAAGAAGATCATGTACGCCTGGCACTGGAAAAACTTGGCACCCTTGATCTCTGGCGCATCGCGATGAAACCGGGCAAGCCGGTGGCCTTTGGTCGGGTCGGCAATGCGCTGTTTCTGGGACTGCCCGGCAATCCGGTTTCTGTTTTTGTCACCGCGCAGATTTTTGCCCGCCCGCTGATGCGAAAATGCCAGGGCGAAACCACACATGTACCAACCCCCGTTTCGGTCAAAGCCGGGTTTGACTGGCCAGCGGGAAAACGCAGCGAGTTTTTGCGTGCTCGCATTGAACAACGCAATGGTGAGTCCTGGGCGGTGATTTATCCGAAGCAGGGTTCGGGTGTATTGAGTTCAGCCAGCTGGGCCGAAGGACTGGTGATCATCCCGGTGGATCGTGAAACCAAAGCAGGCGACATGCTCGACTATCTGGCTTTTACTGAATAGATCAAAAACAGAAATTTGCCGCAAAGTACGCAAAAGACGCGAAGGTAAAAACTGAGTCACAGGCTTTTTGTGAGATTTGCGTATTTTGCGGCTTATTTGTAGTTTTTTATAAAAGCTGAACATCTACCGCGAAATACGCAAAGTTCGCAAAGATAAAATCCACGCAACAACCTTTTGCGCTATTCGCGTCCTTTGCGGCTAATTTATAGTTTTTTTTATTCTCAGATCTAGCGTGCCAGTTAAAAATAATACTGATAGTTCAGACTGACATCATTGAACTGGATATTGTTCTGCCAGTTGCGTTGTGCGCGCAGTTTGAGTGAATGATTACGTGCAATAACGAAATTGTGAATGTAGCTAGCATGCACGCGATACACGCCGTTGCGAAATCGCTCACCTGAAAATTCGATATGCATGGTGCTGCCGGCAAAGTGTGTCAGCAGACCGGTTGCTACACCGTAGGCTGCGCCTAATGAACGGTCAAACTGTTTGTTATATTCGAGTCGTGCAGTGGCCAGTGCGTAGATCTGGCTACCAGCCCAGAGCGGATATGAAACTCCGCCACCACCATTAACCTGGGTGACCAGCTGATCTTTATTTGCTGTGATTTGACGTTCCAGGCCGAAATTTACCCGCCACGACAGGGGGTGAAAAAACTGGGTGCGTGGTGTGAGCGAAAAAATATCAACCGCATCCAGCCTGTGTAGTCGCACAGTGTTTTTCGTGGCGCGAAATTCAATGTTGCCAAGATTTATTTCTGCGCCCGGCAAAAAACCTGCTAGCCTGTCCTCAAGATCGTGGAATGACATTTTATAAGCAAATGCGGCAAAATTTTCTGTATTGCGGCGTCCCGCTGCTACAGTAATACGCCTGCTGAGGTGGCCCTTGTCGGGTGATATGGGCACTGGTGGCGCAATGCTGGCTGGTAAATACGTAGAGTATTGATTAAGTGCTGTAAGCAGCTTGAAATTACGGGTTCGCACTTGAGGGTCATTCGGATTTATGCGGGAACGGTACCGGTGCAGTCGGTAGGCCGCATCAATAATCTGTGCCCGAATTGATTTTGGTAAGGCCTGAAAGTCACTGGATGTTAGCGTGTTTGTATCCTTGGTTAGTTGCTCAATTAGAAACTGATCTTTAGCGGGAATCTCATCAATTCTGTAACGCAGTTCAGTCACCATGGAAGGGCGATAGTGGATTGATTTCACCATGTGTGCAGCCTGTATTGCGCGCACCGTGTCTATCGGGATGGCTGTTAATCTGAATTGATCGGTAAGTTTTACCGAAGGACGTGCGATTTCAAGTAACTCAAGTAATCGATATGAGCAATTTTTATCAAAAAAATAATAAGCAAAATTGACATTTTTTAATTCCCATAAATGGGTTACCAGTTTTTTAGTTTCGTTTTCATTGAGATTGAGTTCGTACTCCCAGATATCGCGATTTTCGTCGCGATTATATTCATGGATTTTATTGAAATAAGGAGTCACGATAAAAAGGCCTGGATAACCACCTGTGAGCCCCTTGAATGCGTAAAACAGGGAATTATCATCTGTTTTGATATCGGCGCCAAAGCTGACCGCAAAAGATAACCAGGTTGACCAGGCTTTGTCCTTTGAAGGTTTGTCAGGGTCGAGTCTGAGCAAGGTGTGTCCGAACATTGAAGAAGGACTATTCAGTTGATAAGTGGGGAAAACCAGGGTGACGTGTTTTGCGTGTATCTGCTTGCGCCACTCATTATATTCAGGACAGCTAGCGGCGGGCAGAGTCGCGCGGTTTATTTTTAGCTGTTGCACCAGCCAGTTCAGGCGTGCAGGAAATCGGCACTGTGCCTGTTCATTGGGTTTTGCATTGGTTTGATATAGCGCCGTTAATGTAGCTATTAGCTCGTGCTCAGGATTGCTAGCGCCATCTTTTGCAAGAAAAAACTTGGCATCATCGACCTGGCTTTGATATTGGTTGTGTGCGGCGTTAATGACTTCGTAATGAATGAGTTTGAGCCAGCCAGATTTTTGCCAGAGTTTTTGTGCGATTGCACGTTGTTGTAATGTTTCAATCGGTTCAGAAGATGCACGTGAGGTTGTGGTAAAGCTAAGCAGGCAAAGCAATAGCAGACCGTAGCAGTTGAATTTCATGGCAGGACAGAGTTATTCCAGATAAGAGATTACTAAAGTAAAAAAGCCCTGTATCGAAGATACAGGGCTTTTTTACTATTACACTAAAACAGATCAGGCCGAGTATTTGGCCAGACGTGGGTCAGTTTTGATCAGTTTATCGATAGAAGCAGAAACGTCTTCGGCAGTAACTTTGTCATTCGGGAAAATCTTGGAGAAGTTTTCGTGCAGGACTTTTGCGAATGTGGCTCGATCCGGCTGTTGAATACCGTAAGCAACAGCGACTGCATTCAGAGCTTCACCATTGCCGCGTGCGACGTCTTCTGAGAACTCACCCATGATAGAACCGAGTAGCGATTTGCCGCCATAGGTCAGGGTTCCATTAGCAGAACAGCCGTTGGTGCCAGAGGTCATACCAAAAGTGGCGTTTCCAGAAGTACCGTTTGTAGATGATGCGAGGATCTGTGGACCCAGGCCAGACTGACCCTGTAGCAACATGTTGCCCCAGCCGCAGTCTGGACCACCAGGGGCTACTGCGAAGACAGCAGAAGAGGCGGTCAGTAGAGCGATACCAGCAATTACTTTTTTCATTGATTACTCCCATGTACGTAAAAATTAATATCAGCGCAATGATATTAGTCCATAGTTTGGCACTTAAGCAAGCACTGGTTCAGATGAGTGAGGTATCGCCTGTGCCTGGGTGTTGGTTGTATAAGTGGTAATTGATACTCAATTATCATGCCTCATGGTGTTTTTTCACAGGCAAAAAAAGCCCCGGACTTGCCGGGGCGAGAGACTACATGCAGGGGAGAGT
>CAYRNH010000174.1:0-5665 GCA_964425515.1 uncultured Thiotrichaceae bacterium
GCTTCCGCACTCAGGTCAAGATCAAAGTCCAGACTATTGTCCGTTTCAGCATCGTCATCGTCAATGCTGATACCCAGATCAGAAGCTTCAAAATCCAGCGAAAGTTCTTCATCTGCAGATTTTGTCGACGCTTCAGCCTCAGGAATTGCGGCATCGGTTTCACTGAGGTCAAACTCCAGCTCTTCCAGCGGCGCTGCGGGGGTATCATCTTCCAGGTTCAGATCTGTGTCATCCGAGATATCGGGTAATTCCAGTTCGCTTTCGCTGTCATCACCCAGACTAAAGTCGAGATCGGGTGCTGAGGTTTCTCTGGTATCGTCGAGTCCCAGATCAATATCCATTGGCTCGGGTGAAGGCACGAGATCATCAAGCGCGACTTCAGTATCTGAACTGGCGCCCTGGAACAGTTCATGACCCGGAATTAATTCCTTGCCCATGGCCACCAGTTTTTGCCAGCGACTGCCTGACCCCTTAGTACGCTCGTGCATTTCAGCCGCGAGGTCTCCGAAACCGCTGACGTTCTTGCCTGCAAAATAGGTTTCAGCCAGCTTCATTCTGTAAGCATCGTTATCCGGATGTTCTTTTATCGCGTTCTGTAATAGTTCTTCAGCCTGCTGATAAATACCATAGGCCAGATAAACATCCGCTTCGGCGATCACATCATCACGCGCCTCTTCTTCTTCCGGCTGCGCCTGTGTCACTACGGTATCGTTTGCTGAAGGTAGAACCATAGTAGCGTCGGAATCAAATTCTTCTGCTTCACCCTCAGCCGCTGCCATTGAGGTTTCAACTTCTTCGTCAGAAACATTCTCGTTAACAGCCTGGTCGTCGAGCATATCGGCAACATTCGCAAGATCGTCATCGCTGGCATCACCGGCCGGTGTCACTGCAAACTCACTAGCACGACGACGCTTCACAATCATGAAGACCAGAGCCATCAACAACAACACACCAGCACCAATCGCAGCCAGTATCAACGGGTTACCCATAATACTGGCGAGGAATCCGCGTGGCTGATGCACAGGCATCTGAGGTGGTGTCTGAGTCTGTTTGGAAGCCGGTGTAGTCTGAGGCTGTGGCTGAGTAACGGCCTGAGACTTGTCTTCATTATCTACGAATACTTTATCTTTACCGGCAGGTTTCGATTCAGCGGTAGCGGGTGCAGGTTTAGCCTCTGATTCGGGCTTCGTTTCTGCAGCCGGTTTTTCTGCTTCAGTTTTGGCCGCTGCAGCCTCATTAGCTGCGGGTTTGGCAGTTTGATCTGCCTCTGTTTTAGTTTCTGTTGCTGCTGGCTGCTGTTCAGCACCCTTGTTTTTATCAGCGCTCGATTGCATTTCCGCCATGCTATTGTCTTCGATGCTGAGCAGGCGTTTCATCTTGTCTACCTGCTTCTGGAGATCGCCGACTTCGCCCTGCAGGTTTTGTTTCTCGAGGCGCTCTGATTCAAGCCGCTCCTGCACCAGTGCCAGCTGAGCACGCAGTTCAGAAGCTGACATCTTGCTCGCGTCCACATTTCCCGCTGCGCCCGTCGCTGCGCCTTTGCCAGCACTGACGATGGTCAGATGTGCATTGCTCTTGCCGGTGCCACCAGTAGCGTTCTTGTCGCTAGCCGACTGGCTCATAGCAGAAGCGGCAGTAGTTCCACCGTTCAGGTTCTGCTGGTATTGACGCCAGAGTGAATTTTGCTTGCGCACCATAGCAACAGCTTCGCTCTGTGATATCTTGGCAATTTCGCTGCGATCAGGTACGCGCAGAATATAGCCGCGCTTGAGGCCATTCACATTGTCTTTAATGAAAGACTCCGGATTCGTCCGGAGCAGGGCGACCATCATTTGTTCGGTTGAAATCGACTGGTCTGGCCGTAGAGCTTTTGCCAGACTCCAGGCGGTATCACCTTTTTTGATCCTGACATTGCTGTTTTTTGGTGCTGCATAGGTTGCATTATTATTGGTAACCATGGTGGCAGGTGCCGCCGCAGGTACACTGGATGTACTGGATGTTTGTTGCTGGGCAGTTGGCGCAGCAACGTTCTCGGTGCTCCCAGCCGGTGCTGCGGGCAGGCTCATTCCCGGACGCATGGATGTTTCACCAGCAGCGGCCGGTGGTGCGCTTACAGCACCCGGCCTCGACGAAGCATTAGCGACTGCAGGTCGAACATCGCTTGGTGCGTGGGTAAATACCGGTGGATCCAGCAGGATGGTGTATTCACGCATCAAATGGCCTTTGGGCCAGTCGATCTCAATCAAAAAATCCAGATAGGGTTCGCGGATGGGCTTGGTGCTGGTGACCTTAATATATGGCACACCGTCTTTTACCTCGGTGGTAAATTTAAGGCTTTGCAGTAAAAACGGGCGGTCGATGCCAGCTTCATTGAATTCGTCACGCGTTGCCAGTTTCACAATCAGGTTTTGCGTGTCTTCAGGCACCGCCGACAATAATTTTATCCTGGCATCCAGCTCCTGATTGAGCGCAGAATTGACTTCGATATCACCCAGCCCGAGTGTGTGGCCAACAATAGGCAACAGACAGCCTAAGCCCATTGCCAAAGCAATCATCAATTTACGCACTGGTTTCCCCTTTATTCCTGTATTTATAAGCACTTGCAGCCCTGTGGTAACCCTGTTCAGACAGTCTTATTGTTATCTTCTCAATATACTTGAAGATTCTGTGTCTAAATATAGGTTATAAATACTCTTTTATCAAAATCTCAGCAATTTGTACGCTATTTAATGCAGCCCCCTTGCGCACATTATCTGAGACCACCCAGAGGTTGAGACCGTGCTCATGAGAAATATCGTCCCGGATTCGGCTGACATAGACCGCATCGTGGGTCGCACCTTCGGTGACCGCAGTGGCATAGCCACCGTCTTTGCGGCTATCGAGAACCTTCACGCCCGGCGCTTTTTTCAGTAACGCGGTTGCCTGTTTAGCAGTAATCTTGTCCCGGGTTTCAATGTGCACCGCTTCTGAATGACCATAAAACACCGGCACGCGAACCGCGGTCGGATTCACCTGAATGCTTTCATCTTCAAAAATCTTGCGCGTTTCCCAGACCATTTTCATTTCTTCCTTGGTGTAACCATTGTCCATAAACACGTCGATCTGCGGCAAGACATTGAACGCGATCTGTTTTGGATACACTTCGGCCTTGATCGCTTTAACATTGAGCAAGTTCGCAGTCTGGGTGGCCAGCTCGGCAATCGCTTCTTTGCCGGTACCCGATACCGCCTGATAAGTCGCAACATTAATACGCGTTATACCCACAGCATCGTAGATCGGTTTCAGTGCCACCAGCATCTGAATTGTGGAGCAATTCGGGTTGGCAATAATGCCGCGGTTTTTATGCAAAGCAATAGCGTGCGGATTTACTTCCGGCACGACCAGCGGAATATCATCGTCATATCGAAACTGCGAAGTGTTATCAATAACAACACAACCTGCGGCTGCCGCTTTGGGTGCCAGCACTTCGGAAATGCTGGCGCCTGCGGAAAACAGGCCAATCTGAACTTTGGAAAAATCGAACGCGTCAGCATCTTCAACCGTGAGCATTTTGTTGCCGAACTCAACTTTTTTGCCAGCCGAGCGACTGCTCGCCAGCGCATACACTTTGCCGACCGGAAACTTGCGCTCCGCCAGAATCGACAACATGGTTTCGCCTACCGCACCGGTGGCACCGACAACTGCAACGTCGTATGTTTTACTCATAAAGTATTTTTTCCACTAAAAGATTCAAGATCACTAGCCGCGAACAACGCAAAAGATGCAAATATAAAAAACTAAATATTTTGTTTGCGGGTTTTGCGTTGTTCGCGGTTATATTTACTAAAGTTCGGCCAGTACCGCGTCACCCATTTCAACCGTACCGACCTGTTTGCAACCCGCCGCCATAATATCGGCGGTGCGCAAACCTTTGTCCAGCACTCGGCCAACCGCCTGTTCGATAGCATCGGCCTCGGCCGCATGGTTAAGACTGTAGCGCAGCATCATCGCCACTGACAATAGTGTCGCCAGCGGATTAGCGATGCCCTTGCCGGCAATGTCGGGAGCCGAGCCGTGGATCGGTTCGTACATGCCCTTGCTGTTGGCATCGAGCGAGGCTGAAGGCAGCATACCGATCGAGCCGGTGAGCATGGCCGCCGCATCCGACAGGATATCGCCGAACATGTTCTTGGTCACCATAACATCAAACTGCTTCGGCCACTTCACCAGCTGCATCGCAGCATTGTCGACATACATATGGCTGAGCTCGACTTCGGGATAATCCTCGCCCGTTTTCACTACCCGCTCACGCCACAGTTCCGAGACTTCGAGCACGTTCGCCTTGTCCACCGAACACAAACGCTTGCCGCGTTTCATCGCAATATCAAACGCCACGCGTGCGATACGGTCGACTTCGGACTCACGATACACCAGGGTGTTAAAACCTTCGCGCTCACCGTTTTCCAGGGTGCGAATGCCGCGCGGCTCACCAAAATAAATGCCACCGGTAAGTTCACGCACAATCATGATATCCAGACCGGCGACCACATCGGATTTCAGCGAAGACGCTTCCGCCAGTTGCGGATACAGGATCGCCGGACGCAGGTTGGCGAACAGCCCCAGTTCAGAGCGCAGGCCGAGCAGGCCGCGCTCGGGACGCAGCTCGCGCGGCAGTTTTTCGTATTGAGGGCCACCGACCGCACCGAGCAGAATCGCATCCGTCTCTTTTACCAGCGCAAGGGTTTCGTCGGGCAGCGGCTTGCCCGCCGCGTCATAACCCGCGCCGCCCACCGGTGCCTCGGTGAGTTCGATATCAAGACCATTGTTCTTAAGCAGCTCGAGCAGTTTGACTGCTTCGGCCACAATTTCAACACCAATGCCGTCGCCCGGCAAAATCGCAATTTTTTTCGTCATTGTGTCCAGTCGCTTTGCCCACGCACGATCAGAGCAAGCTGAGACCAATGCAGCAGGGGGATATTCAGGAGGCGAGATTATACGCTATTTATAAGCTCAAGTATCTCATTGGCACTGCCAGCGCGCCGTTTCAAGCTAGGAAAAGTACCACGGTGCCTGTGCTTTTCGCTTCGCTTCATAGTCCCTGATCGCCTCGGCGTGCTGCAGGGTCAGTGCGATATCATCCAGCCCGTTCAGCATGCAATGCTTGCGAAAATCATCGATCTCAAAACCAAAGGTTTTATCGCCCGCGCTCACGGTCTGTGCTTCAAGATCCAGCGTAAATTGCATTCCTTTGTTCGCTGTCACAATCGCAAACAGCTCATCGACCTCGATCGCGGTCAAAGCCACCGGCAACAAACCGTTTTTGAAACTGTTGTTATAAAAAATATCGGCGAAGCTGGGAGCGATCACTGCGCGAAAACCAAAATCGGTCAGCGCCCAGACCGCATGTTCACGCGAAGAGCCACAACCAAAGTTTTCGCGCGCCAGCAAAATAGTGGCCTGAGTATACGGCTCACGGTTGAGCACGAATTCAAGATTCGGTCGACGTTTTGCATTGTCGATGTCCGGACCACCGGCATCAAGATAACGCCAGTCATCGAATGCATTCGGACCGAAGCCGCTGCGCTTGATCGATTTCAAAAACTGCTTGGGAATAATCGCATCGGTGTCGACATTGGGCCGATCCAGTGGAGCCACGATACCCGTATGTGTTGTAAATGCCTGCATA
>CAYRNH010000175.1:0-1199 GCA_964425515.1 uncultured Thiotrichaceae bacterium
CGCTGTTTCCAGCGGGGCTTTTTTTCAAACACTCATGAAATGAGCAACACTTACATCATGCCGCCCATGCCGCCCATGCCGCCCATATCAGGGGCGCCACCAGCTTCTTCCTTTGGCATTTCTGCGATCATGCATTCTGTGGTGATCAACAGACCTGCGATCGAAGCTGCGTTCTGCAGTGCGGTACGCGTTACCTTGGTTGGATCGAGAATACCCATTTCAACCATGTCGCCGTATTCGCCGTTGGCTGCGTTGTAACCGTAGTTACCTTTGCCTTCTGCAACCTTGGCCAGGACCACCGATGCTTCTTCACCGGCATTGGTCACGATCTGACGTAATGGATCTTCCATCGCACGACGTGCGATAGCGATACCGATGTCCTGATCGTGGTTGTCGCCTTTGACTTTATCAACAGCCTTGAGGGCGCGAATCAGTGCTACACCGCCACCAGGCACGATGCCTTCTTCAACCGCAGCGCGTGTTGCGTGCAGCGCATCTTCAACGCGTGCTTTTTTCTCTTTCATTTCCATTTCGGTTGCAGCACCAACCTTGATTACGGCAACGCCGCCTGCAAGTTTAGCGACACGTTCCTGAAGTTTTTCACGGTCGTAATCAGAAGTAGAATCTTCGATCTGGGTACGCAGCTGAGTAACCCGTGCTTCGATGTCAGCTGTTTTACCAGCGCCATCAACAACAACGGTTTCTTCTTTAGTGACAGTAATACGTTTTGCAGAACCGAGATCATCCAGCGTAGCTTTTTCCAGTGACAGACCCACTTCTTCTGAAATCACGACACCACCAGTCAGAACCGCAAGGTCCTGCAGCATGGCTTTGCGACGATCGCCGAAACCAGGTGCTTTAACCGCTGCAACTTTAACGATGCCGCGCATGGTGTTGACTACCAGAGTTGCCAGGGCTTCGCCTTCAACGTCTTCCGCAACGATCAGCAACGGACGGCCGGCTTTGGCAACCGCTTCGAGCACGGGCAACAGTTCGCGAATATTGGAAATCTTTTTGTCGAACAGCAGGATGTAAGGCTCATCCAGTTCTGCGCTCATGCTTTCCTGATTATTGACGAAGTAAGGCGAGAGATAACCGCGGTCGAACTGCATACCTTCTACGATGTCGAGTTCGTTATCCAGCGAAGTGCCTTCTTCAACAGTGATCACGCCTTCTTTGCCGACCTTGTCCATGGCATC
>CAYRNH010000175.1:1299-5599 GCA_964425515.1 uncultured Thiotrichaceae bacterium
GTCAAGCGCCTTGCTGGCGTGGTCTCCGGTTGTGCGTGAATAGTGGGGCTGGTCGTGCGAAATACAAGGTCTGCAGGTAAATATTTTGCGTTGCGGGCTGGTGCCCGGGCTAATCTTCGCGCCGGTAATCGCCTTCGATGGTGCGGCCTTTGTGTTCAGGCGGCGACTGGGTGGCCGTGTCGTGCACCTGCCCAGCTCCGAACTGGCTGTGCATCTGTATCGTGGCGCGTGCCAGCAGATAGTGGATGATCAGGCGGCGCGTCGGTGGCAGCAGGCAGATCAGACCCAGCGTGTCGGTGAGAAAACCGGGCGTGATCAGCAGGACGCCGCCCACCGCCAGCACCATGCCTTCGAGCATTTCCTGGGCCGGCATCTGGCCCTGCGCCATCTGCTGCTGTGCTCGACGCAGCGTGGTAATGCCCTGATAACGCAGTAAATTAACACCCAGAAAGGCCGTGAGCAGCACGATTATCACCGTGTTGAGCCCGCCGATACGACTGCCAATTTCGACAAACAGAAAGATCTCGGTCAACGGGATCACGATGAATAATAATGGCCAATAACGTATCATGAGATTTATATCTACCTTATGTATGAATTTTGCCCGGGTTCAGACCCGATTTATGCCGAGTTTTGCTATGCTTACGCTCGGATTGCTCGAAGAGTCCACCCTCAGGTGGAACCCGGCGTCTACTTTGTGTCTAAAAACCTCACCGCTATCAGCCCAGGATAAACTCCGAAACATGACCACTTATAAACGACTGTTAAGCGTCAGCAGCCTGCTGCTTGCGATGGTATTACTGCCGACGAGTTCCGCTCTGGCTGGAAATAATGCCAATGAACTCGGTGCCAGCCTGGGCCTCAGTGACGACAGCGGCATTCTCACACCCGACCAGGCCTTCCATCTTACTACCGAATCGACTGCCAGCGGGTTTAAGGCACATTTTGTGATCGCCGAGGGCGATTATCTGTATCAGGAAAAAATGCAGATCACCACCACCAGTGGCGATGTCACCACCGGGCCCTTACAGCTTTCACCCGCAGTGGAAAAAGACGATCCTGTATTCAACAAGAAAGTGAAGGTCTACCACCATTTCGCCGACGTGACTTTGCCCTATCTCACTAGCAATGCGGGCAAAAGCGCGACTTTCAAGGTGGTCTATCAGGGTTGTTCAGAAGTTTCTGGCATTTGCTATCCACCACAGACACGTGAATTCACAGTTAAGTTGCCGGTCGTGTCTGCTGCGGCAGCAAGCACGACCACACCTGCGTCGACATCGACACCGGCTGCGAGCAAGAATGCCGGGGCTGATGTGTCTGAACAGGATTCGATTGCCCAGACACTAAAGGCGGGCCATATATGGCCCGCCTTGCTGGCGTTTTTTGGCTTTGGTCTGTTGCTGGCATTCACCCCCTGTGTGTTCCCGATGATTCCTATATTGATGGGCATTATTGTCGGTCAGGGTGAAAAACAGACCGCTCGCAGTTCTTTCATGCTCTCGCTGGTCTACGTGCTGGCGATGGCCAGCACCTATACCGTGGTCGGCATTCTGGTCGGGCTTTCGGGCGAAAATATTCAGGCCTGGTTCCAGAACCCGTGGATCATTGGCAGTTTTGCTGCGATTTTTGTCGCTCTTTCATTTTCCATGTTCGGCTTTTATGAATTACAGATGCCCGGCGCCATCCAGAACAAGCTGGTACAGGTCAGTAATAACCAGCAGGGCGGCACCATGGTTGGTGTTGCGATCATGGGCTTTTTGTCCGCGTTGATCGTCGGCCCCTGTGTTACCGCACCGCTGGTCGGGGCGCTGATCTATATTGCGGATACCGGCAATGCTGTGTTCGGCGGGGCGGCGCTGTTCGCGCTCAGCATGGGCATGGGTGCGCCGCTGTTATTGCTGGGTGCTTCGGCAGGCAAGCTTCTGCCCAAAGCAGGTGCCTGGATGGATGCGGTCAAATCGGTGTTTGGCGTGCTGCTGCTGGCGCTGGCCATCTGGCTGCTGGAACGCGTTGCACCCGCGGTGCTGACCATGTCTTTGTGGGCCGCACTGCTGATTGTTTCGGCAATTTATATGGGTGCCATCGATGCACTACCCGCAGCAGCGTCGGGCTGGCGCAAACTGTGGAAAGGTATCGGTATAGTGTCACTGGCCTGTGGTCTGATTCTGCTGGTCGGCCTTGCTTCTGGCAGCCGAAATCTGTTCCAGCCGCTGCAAGGGCTGAGCCGGGGCAGCAGCAATAGCGCTAGCGTTACACACGCGCTGCCGTTCAAACAGATCAAGGGTGTCAAGGGTCTGAACGCCGCTTTGGCCGCAGCCAAAGGCAAGCCTGTGATGCTGGATTTTTATGCCGACTGGTGTGTTTCCTGCAAAGAGATGGAAGCGTTCACTTTTTCCGACCCCGCCGTGCAACAAGCACTGGCGGGTACAGTATTGCTGCAGGCAAACGTGACCCCAAACGATGCCCAGGATACCGAACTCTATAAGCACTTTGGCATTATCGGTCCGCCATCCATTATGTTCTTCAATAAAGACGGGGTTGAATTGCGCAATATGCGCGTTGTCGGAGAAATGCCTGCCAGGGAATTCAAGGCCCATATTGAGCGCGCACTCAAGTCGCAATAGATTGGCACAAGCACCGCAGGACTGTCAGGATAGCCATATTGTGTGCACTGAATGTGGCGATCAAAATAGTTTGAACTGAATACACATGAAAAATAGTCTGATTTTTGCCTTCGTCATGATGATTGCCGGTGCTGCTGGCTACGGCGTACAAACCTGGTTACACAAAGACAAAATTGCCAAAGCCACATTGTCCATACCGGGTCCGGATTTTTCCGCACGCGACATTAACGACAAAATACGAAACATCAAAGAATGGCGCGGCAAGGTAGTGCTGCTGAATTTCTGGGCCACCTGGTGTGGGCCCTGCATTAAAGAAATTCCCGAGCTGATCCAGTTGCAAAAGACCTACGGCGCTCATGGATTACAGGTGGTGGGCATGGCGGTCGATGACAAACAGGCGGTGAGTCAATTTGCTGCCCAACATGGGATGAATTATCCGATCCTGATCGGTGGCAGCGACGCGGCCGAACTGTCCAAACGTTATGGCAATAAACTCGGCGTGCTGCCTTTTTCGGCGTTCATCAATCGCGAGGGTGTAATAAAGCTGATCACCCAGGGCGCGATCAAGCCGGAAAAGGCGAAACTGATCCTGGCTCAGCTCGGGATACACAGCTAGACAAAATTCGACGAAACTGTCACTAAATTCGTCGAAACAGTAGACAAGTTTGTCTAATTTGGGCAGACTAGCGCACCTGACGACTGCATAAACAAAAAAAATACCTATAATGCCTGATCTGCTCGTTATCCATGGCCCCAATCTGAACCTGCTGGGCACGCGTGAACCGCACCATTATGGGCTGGACACTCTGGATAAAATTAACCAGCGTTTGCAGACGATCGCCAGCGAACAAGGTTTCAGTCTTGAATCGGTGCAAAGCAATGCCGAAGCCGAACTGATCGAACATATTCATCAGGCCAGTGTTAACAAGGTCAAATTTATCATTATCAATCCAGCGGCTTTTACCCACACCAGTGTCGCGCTGCGCGATGCACTCAGTGGGGTCAACATTCCGTTTATTGAAATTCACTTATCGAATGTGCATGCGCGTGAGGCTTTTCGCGGTCATTCATATTTTTCAGATATTGCCGTCGGGGTGATTTCCGGCCTCGGCGCACTCGGTTATGAACTTGCGCTGCATGCAGCGCTTCAACAAATAAAGCAGGGTTAATCCTCATGGATATACGCAAAGTAAAAAAATTAATTGAATTGCTGGAAGAATCCGGCATTGCTGAAATCGAAATTAAAGAAGGCGAAGAGGCCGTGCGCATTTCACGCTACGGCAGTGGCAGCGCAGCCCCGCAGCAAGTCCATTATGCACCCGCACCTGCTGCTGCTCCCGCGCCTGCGGCTACACCTGCTGCTGATGCTGAACCAGAAGCCGATGCCTTACCCAGTGGTCATATTCTGAAATCACCCATGGTCGGCACCTTCTACACTTCACCTTCACCAACCGCGCCTGCGTTCTGCAAGGTCGGCGATCAGGTGAACGAAGGCGAAACGCTGTGCATCATCGAAGCGATGAAAATTCTGAATCAGATCGAGGCAGACAAATCCGGTACCGTCAAGGCCATACTTGTCGACAATGCGTCGCCGGTTGAATTCGGCCAGCCACTGTTTGTAATCGGCTGATCGCTATGCTGGAAAAAGTTCTTATCGCCAATCGTGGCGAAATTGC
>CAYRNH010000176.1:0-5587 GCA_964425515.1 uncultured Thiotrichaceae bacterium
TCTGGGAAGGTCGCCACGCCGAAGGAGGCGGTAACCTGTATAACGGCTGCTCCAAGCCTTATCTGTTTCGCTGCAAATTCCGTACGCAATTGCTCGGCGCGTTGATACGTAACAGCAGGCGGCATGTCCGGAAGTAACATCACAAACTCCTCGCCGCCGAAGCGACAAACGATATCGCTGCCGCGCGCATGGTTTTTCAACAGCTCGGCAAACAGCCGCAATACTTCGTCGCCAGCCAAATGGCCGTGTGTATCATTGACGTGCTTGAAATGATCGAGGTCGCACATCACGATTCCGACCGGCAGGTTGTAGCGCTCCGCGCGAGCCAGTTCGCGTTTTATTGTTTCGTCAAGATAGCGGCGATTGTATAGACCGGTCAAAGGATCGTGCAGAGCTTGTTCGCGAAGTTGTTCCTGCAATTTCTGAACTTCCGCCTCGACGCGCTTGCGTTCGGTGATGTCGCGCACGATGCCCACCGCGTGCCAGCGCTCATTTAACCTGATTGCAGAGATCAACAACTCGACAGGGAATTCGGATCCATCCTTGCGCAAGGCATCCAACTCAAGTTTCTTGCCAATTACCGGCCCCAAGCCAGTTTCGCGGAACGAAGCAAAACCTTTCTTGAAATCCGCATAGTAACGGGACGGGACAAACAACTGATGTGCATTGCGGCCGATCGCATCCTGCACGCTATACCCCAATATACGCTCTGCAGCCGGGTTCCAGCTCACAATCAACCCATCATCGTCGATCATCAATATTGCATCCATTACAGCGTTCGTTACAGTGCGGAATTTGGCCTCATTATCGACGAGCACCTGTTCCGCGCGTTTGCGCTCGGTGATGTCGCGGGCAATGGCCAGGGTATAGGGCTGGTCCAGTGTGACGATCCGGAGCGTGATTTCGACCGGAAATGTGGTTCCGTCCTTGCGCTTGTGGCGTGTCTCGAACGTCGCGAAACCATCCTTGAGCAGCCGTTCGCCGTTCGCCCTGTGTGTTTCGGGCTCTGCCGTGTCAATGTCCGGCGCGCGCAGCGCAAGGAACTCTTCTCGGGTGTAGCCGAGTTTGATGCAGGCACTTTCGTTGACATCGATGATGCGTAGCGTTGCGGGATCCACCACCTGTATCTCATCCGGAGCGCTGTCGAGCAGGCTGCGGAAAATCTTGATCTGCCGATCGGATTGGATCCGGTCGGTAATGTCCTGCACCGTGCCCACGGTGCTCAGCGGCCGGCCCTGTTCGTCGTAAATCGTTGAGCCCTGCTCGTGGACGTACTTGATGCGGCCATCCTTTATCAACAGCCGGTGCTCGATCTCGTAGGGGGTATGCTCCTGCAGTGAGCGTCCGAACGTTTCCTTGAGCATATCGCGGTCATCGGGATGTACTGTGTCGAGGAACGTTTCGAAGTTTGGGACGAATGACGCGGGATCTTGCTCGAAGATGCGGAACGCCTCGACAGACCAGTGAATTTTGTTGGTCACATGATCCATTTCCCAGCTACCGACGTGCGAGATTTGCTGCGCTTCGGCAAGATGGGTATCGCTACGGCGCAGCTTCTCTTCCGCGCAGTTACGCTCGGTGATATCGGTACCGACACCGATCAGATACATGCCCTTCTCGGTTTCCGCACTAGTAGCATTGAATACATAGTCCCGGATGCCTATCTTTGTGATAAGGCGCGCATTGATGGTGGCCGCACCCTGCTCAAAAGTCTCCTGAATTTTTTGGGCGACCACCGGACGGTCCGCCTCGTGAATAACGTCCAGCGCATTAGTTACCACCAGCTGTGCGTCGGAAAGTCCCAGTATCTCTTTTAATTTTTGGTTCCAGCGGATAAACCGCCCGCTCTGGTCAAACACGTAGAATACGTCCGGCTGGCTTGCGATCAATGTGTTTGAGAAATTCTTTTCGTCAATAGTCGTTTGTTCAGCCAGTTTACGCTCGGTGATGTCGCGATCAATACCGCGGTAACCGCAGAGTTTTCCATCAGTGCCTAAGATCGGAACGCCGCTGCTTTCAAAGACGATTGGATGGCCATCCT
Source organism: uncultured Thiotrichaceae bacterium (assembly GCA_964425515.1). Lineage (GTDB taxonomy): Bacteria > Pseudomonadota > Gammaproteobacteria > SZUA-229 > SZUA-229 > JASBSR01. The sequence continues at coordinate 2,042 of CAYRNH010000176.1, forward strand.
TATGCAGGCGGGTGTTTTCGAGATTTACGATAGCTTGTTGCGACGCAGCAATTTTAGCAAACAGGCTTGCAACCCGTTTGGCTTCTTCGGGCGCCATCTGGTCGAAAGGTGTTGTTCCGATCAACTCTGCAGGTTGATAATGGGTGATGGCGAACGCTCTGGGACTCACATAGGTATAGACCGCGTTTTCGTCAACTTCCCAAACCAGATCGCCGGTGGTTTCCACGAGGTTGCGGTAGCGATTCTCGCTGTCATGCAACTCCTGCTCCACCAGCTTGCGCTCGGTAATGTCCTGTACCGTGCCGAACATTTTCAGGGGATTCCCTTGAGTATCAAATACCAGCTTTCCCTGTCCATGTACCCAGCGCATGGCTTGATCATTTTGGCGGATTATTCGGTATTCCTTATCGAATGCTTTGCCCTCACCAAGAACTTCATTTCTCAAGTAATCGTTCATCATCGTGCGGTCATCGGGATGAATTAACGCCTCCCAACCTGACGCAGAGTGCTCGTATGCTTTATCTATCCCGAACAACCGCTCAAGCATATCCGAGCCTTCCCACAATCCAGAGTGAATATCCAGCACATAACTACCCAAACTTGCAATGATTTGTGCTTCTCTGAGGGATTCTTCGCTATTACGCAGCTGAAGTTCGGATTGTTTTCGAATATGATCAAAAGCAATGCGCGATCGAATAAAAATAATTGCCAATAAACCGGAAATAGCCAGCAGCATGAACTGTATCAACTGCTCCTGCGTTATATCGGCAATCTCGGGTATCTGCCAGAACACATGGATGCTGATGCCATCCTTTGCCAACGTTCTGTTTGCCAATATACCCGGATGGTTTTCTTCATCGAAACGAAGCAACGAGGCATGCAACTGGCCAGGCCATGGTTTAATGGCTAAAACAGGAAATTCTTCGTGCTTGTAGCGGGTTCTACGCGTTTCCCTGGAAAGCCCGACGATGGCAGCACCGGGCAATGCATGCATTTCCAGTTTCGCATCGCTGGCAAAAATAATCACACCATATTGATCTGCAATAAAGGTATTCGCCAGGTTGATCCACTGTTGCAGGTCCGGCAAGTTGATCTTGGTGGCAACCACGCCCACGATATGTCCTTCGTTGACGATGGGAGCACTAAAGTACAAGCCGGGTATATTGCTCACTTTTCCCGTGGCATATTGATGCCATGGCTTACCTTCCATCGCCAACCGGAAATACTCACGGCTGGCAAAGTTCGACCCGACAAAGCTATCGGGTTTGTCGGCATTGCTTGAGGCAATGCAATCACCGGATGCATTGATGATATATATGACATCCAGCCCCAGAGAGGCATTTACCAGGTTCAAATAATGGCCGACAGTTTTGAGCTGGACATTCTTCGACCAGGCCTCTTTGCGGCGCTCGACATTCAACGATTTTGGGTAAGTTCCCGCACCGAAGCGGGATATGGCGCGCAAAACATCTGTATCTCTTGATATAACCGATGCGATACCGTGAAACCGATTGAAACTATGAAATAAATTATTTTCAATATTATCGGCTTGCAGATTAATGTCGGCAGTTTTCTCCCTGACCAGCGCGGTGATGTGTGAAGTCATAATGTAATCTGTAACAAACCATGATCCGACCAACCAGAACGCCAACGCAATGCCGGAAGCGCTCCATAGGAGTAACGTGTATCGGGAGCGAGTTGATCGATTCTTCATGATATTTTTATTGCAATTATTACTCGTTACCCGGCGTAAGCGGCGCCAGGAATCTGGCTTCGAAGATATCCGCCGGTACCGGTTTGCTGAACAGGAAGCCCTGCATTTCGTCGCAGTTCAGCGACAGGAGCTGACGCATTTGTTGCTCGGTTTCGACGCCCTCAGCGACGACCTTGAGCTTGAGTGCGTGCGCCATCACGATGATGGTGTTCACCAGCGCCAGCCCCTCGGGCGAATCCATTTCAATGACAAAGGAGCGATCGATCTTCAACGTATCCACTGGTAGTTTGGACAGATAATTGAGCGAAGAAAAACCGGTGCCGAAGTCGTCGATCGCGATGCTCATACCAAGCGCGCGGATCGCCTCAAGGCTAATGGTACTGTGCTCGATGTCCTGCATGATCAGGCTTTCGGTAATCTCCAGCTCCAGTCCGGCTGCTGCCTCTGCATCAATCGAAATTATTTCCTTGAGTTCGTCTATAAAGTTGAGGCTGTGCAGTTGCAGCGGTGACACGTTGACCGCGATGCGCACGGCCGGCAGGCCCGAGTTGCGCCAGCGCAGCCAGTCTGAGACCGCCTGACGTAGCGCCCAGCGTCCGACTTCAAAGATCAGGCCGGTTTCTTCCAGGATCGGAATGAACTGGCCCGGTGGCACCAGGCCGGTGACTGGGTCATTCCAGCGGATCAGTGCCTCGGCGCTGGTGACCTTGCCGCTCATAAGATTTACCTTGGGCTGGTAATACAGCACGAATTCTTCATTGTCGATTGCTCTGCGCAGCTGGTTTTCCAGGCCGAGCTTGTCAGCGACCGCCTCGGTCATTTTTTGTGTGTAAAACAGATACCGATCGCCACTCTGCTTGGCTTTTTTGAGTGCTGCCTCGGCATTGTTATATAAGGTGTCGACATTGTCACCGTCATCGGGGAATACTGCGATGCCAATCTTGATGCCGATGCGGAACGTGGCGTCGTTCAGGTCAAACGAATGCTCCTGAAAGGCAGTCATCAGGTTCTCGACCAGCATCGCCAGGTTGCCATCTGTTTTTATTTCCGGTACCACGAAGGCAAAATGGTCTGCGTCGATGCGTGCCAGCAGGTTGGCGTCCTGCGCGAATTGTGTCAGCCACTCCGCCGCCTGCTTCAACAGGGAATCACCGGCTGTACGGCCAAGGCTGTCGTTGATGTTCTTGAAGCGTTCCAGATCGATCATGCCTACCGCAAGCTTGTGTCCGCTGCTGCTTGCGCTGTGCATGTACTGCGTCAGCCGATCTAAAAACAGGCTGCGGTTCGCGAGACCGGTGAGCACGTCGTAATAAGCGAGGTAATTGAGCCGCTCCTGCTTGTCAATGTGATCAATCGCGAACGCGATGTCGCCGGCCAGTTCGGTCAGCAGTTTCATCTCATCTTCATGGAAGAATTCAAGCTCGCTGGCATAAAACACAAGTGTGCCCACCGCTTCATCCGAGATGATGAGCGGCATTGCCAGCATCGAGTTTACTCCTGCTTCGGCGTACTGTTTGCCGAATAACAGCCTGGGATCATTTTGAGTATCGTTCGCTATGACAGCTTTTTTCTCTCTCATCGCCTGCGCGACCATGGTCGTTTTCATACCATCACTCGAAGACATAACGTCTTTGATGTTTGCCAGAAGTTTGTCATCCTTTCCTGCTGATGCAATCGAGATCGGCAACATCGTGCCTGGGTTTACCATCACGATCATGGCCATACGGAATCCGCCTTCCTTGACCGCGATGTTGCACGCTTCCCTGAGCAGCTCTTCGCGGTCATTCACATGCACGATCAGTGTATTGATGCCGCTCAATACGGAAAGCACC
>CAYRNH010000177.1:0-5579 GCA_964425515.1 uncultured Thiotrichaceae bacterium
ATACTGGAAGAGGGGGTTTTCAAAAATACATCTCTGACTAGTTGTGATTTGTCAGAGATTAAGATTGGTGATGCCCGTTTTACCGAAGTGGATTTTTCGAATTCAACAATGAGTTTTTTCAGTGTTAATGAACAGGACTTGTCAAAATGCAGGTTTGATCATTGTTTGCTCGATAACGCAGTATTTACCAGGTGCCAGTTAAATCAGGCCAGTTTTACCCATGCGTCCATGGTGAAGGCCAGTTTTTCTGAATGCCAGGCAGTAGATGCCGATTTTTCTCAGGCGAATCTCGAAAATGTACGCTTTCATGAAGAGTGCGTGCTCAATCAATCCAATTTTTCTGCTAGCAACCTGAAACTCGCAGTGTTTCAGTATGCCAGCCTGGAAGGTGCAACGTTTGATGAAGCGAAATTCTTTATGGCGGACTTCAGTAACTCGAATCTGCAACGTGCGTCTTTCCATCGTGCCATTGGTAAAAAGTCACAGTTTGCCAAATCCGACCTGGCGCAGGCAAAAATGACATCCATGAATATGATGGAGGGCGTATTATATAAAGCCCGCTTAACATCAGCAGATTTTTCTAATTCTAATTTATATTCAGTTGATTTTATGAATGCAACAGTTGGTGGCACTCATTTCTCCAACGCCATCCTTGACATGACTCATTTGCAGGATTGGACGCCCTGATGGATAAGCTGGCTCTTCATCAAGCGATAAAAAAAGGTGATTTCCCATCAGAGATCAGTCTGGCTGGTGGTGATTACAGTGATACTGACCTCGCGGGCTCGATATTTTTTAAAATGGATTTCAGCGACTGTAATTTTACAGGTTCTGATTTTGAACAAAGTCAGTTTTTGGAGTGTAATCTAGAGCGTGCAAATTTTGATGGCTGTAACCTGACGAAATGCGCGTTTGGAGAATCTGACCTATCCAGTGCTACGCTCGCAAATACTCGCTTTGATCGTGCAGGCTTTGCTAAGTGCAAAATGCCTGGTTGCGTCTTTAGCGGCTCAGATGTTTCTGGCGTCTCTTTTACTCAGTGTGAGCTTCAAGGGACTCATTTTGATAACTGCATCGCCAAATTTACAGACTTTTATAATTGCACACTCGAAGGTGCCTCGTTCACACACGTTAATGCTGAGCGTGCGACCTTTATGGAATGTATCCTGAGTGGTATTGATTTACGTGATGCTATTTTACTACAGACTCATTTTGAAAAGCCTGTTATCCATGGTTTTGATTTTTCCAACATGGATTTAACCCTGGTGCAGTTTCGTGAGGCTGACCTGGAAGGCTGTAATTTTTCAGGAGCAAACCTGACTAAGGCATTTTTCATGAATGCAAATCTTAAACAATGCCGCTTTCATAATGTTCAAGCTGATTTTGCTATTTTTTTTGGTGCAACATTAATTGACTCAAGTTTTGCCGATGCCAGCTTGAACTATAGTTCAATGCAAGAAGCGGTATTGACCAATGTTAATTTTAGTAACGCTCGGATGGAGCAGTCGCAATTGGCTGATAGCAAATGTAATGGATCGATTTTTGTATCTGCTCACCTGGATTATGCAGATTTTTCAAACAGTGACCTCACCGATTGTGACTTTTCTTCGGCGTCTCTGTTACGTACCAATCTTCATGATGTAGTAGACACGAATGCAATATGGAGTGGACTGGGAAGAAGCTTGGCGCTAGGGACGGATGAAAAACGCTATCGTGCTCAACACTGGGTGCCTAAATAGGAGTACATATTATGTCTATAAATCAAACACTCAAACAGCAGGAAATAATGTCAACTTCAGTGGAAGAAGCCATGGTGATAGGTGGCTGCGATAGTAACTGGATTGTCCAGGCAGAATCTGGCACCTGCACTGCAAAAAAAGCTGTGAGTTGCCTGGTTGCGCCGGAAATTGGTGACAAGGTACTTTGTGTTTTGTTAGCCTCCGGAGCTTCGAGCATACTGGCAATACTCGAACGAAAACAGTCTCATACGACGCATTTGAAATTTGATGGCGACCTGGATATCAGCTCATCGAATTCTATCAGGCTGGTTGCTAATGAGAGACTCAATGCTTTTTCTGGTAATAAGATGAGCTTCGATTCGAGTGATTTGTCGATTCGGTCAAAAATAGTTTCAGCGCTATTTAACAAACTTAACGTTACCGGTGAGGAGGCCAATCACAGTATCGGTAAGATAAGGATATTGGCGAAATATATGGAATCGGTTAGTGAAACATCTAGACAGATTATGAACAATTCGTTCAGGCTGGTCTCTGGTCTTGAATCAGTGAAGGCGGGTGAAATATTACAAACGGTTAAAAATCATTTTAAGGTTCAATCCAAACAGGCAACAATACTCGCCGAGGATGATGCCAGGGTAAATGCCAAGCGAGTTCATTTAGGTTAGGAGAGTAAATATGTTTGCTAATTGTCAAATGGGTGGAGAGAACATGGGAGGGCCAGATGTTTGCCTGACACCTGTTCCAACACCAGCAGGGCCGGTCCCCACGCCTATTCCATACCCTAATATAGCGATGGTGCCGACGGCGCTTCCGCCAACTGCTGCGTTAACTGTGTTAATAAGTGGTACGCCTGGCCATAACATGAATACCACGGTGCCGATGAGTAATGGTGATAATGCAGGCGTCAACATGGGTGTGGCTTCTGGCACAGTGATGGGGCCCTGTCGACATGTCATGGGTTCGGTAGGGGTGTTTTTTATGGGGAGCCCTGCCACACGGCTCGCATGTCCCACAATGCAAAATAGTACGAATACCGTAGGAGCTACCCTGATACCTTCTCAGGTGAGGGTGATGGTTCTTAAATAATGATGTTCGAGCGCACTGTGGCATAACGCTGCGGTGCTGAAGTCGAAACAGAATATTTTCTGCAAGTTGTAACAACTACTGGAGAGCAGTCACTTATTTCACAAGTAATGAGATAAGGAAATGTTTGAGATTAAAATATAGATGAATAATCGCGCCGCTCGCTATGTCATAGGGTTATTGTGCCCTTTCTTTTTGTTTGTCAGTACATCATCGATGGCGCAAACACCTGGTTTACCGCCTGCTGCTAAACCCGGCGGTGCTATTCCTGATCTGCAACAGAATCCTTCCGCAGAAAAATTTGTATACCCAGATTTTGTTTATAAAAATCAGACAACAGCGCGTGGCGAAGACCCTAATGCGCCGAGGATGATTCTACATGGCTTTAAGGTTGTCGGTGTGGTTGAGCGTAAAAAACTGGGTATCACTCAAAAGAGTATTGAACAAATTGTAAACGATGAAGCCGCAAGAATTGCGCCGTCAAAAAAACCGTATGGTTTCACCATAAATATGTTTGAAGATGTTGCTGATACCGTAACGCGTTTTTATCGTAGCAAAGGTTTTTTTCTGGCACGGGCGTATATTCCTGAGCAGACGGTCAAAAACGGGGTTGTAACTTTACGCGTTGTTGAAACTACACTGGGTGAGATCGCTTTTAAAGGTAATCATTTATATACCAACGAGCAGCTTGGTAAGCCTTTTTCCGGAATGGTTGGGAAAGCCATATACAGAAATACTATCGAATCCGCACTGTTTACACTAAATGATTATCCCGGCCTCACAGCAGGCGGGATATTCGGACCGGGTAGCAAGCCTGGTACGGCCGCTATGCTTGTTGATGTTAACGAAACCCCATCGAGTGGTTATGTTTCATTCGACAATTACGGTAGTGTGTACACGGGCGAGAACAGGTTGCGGCTGAACTATCAGTTGAACAATAGCCTGCATCGAGCCGAACATATGAACTTTGATTTGTTGACCACAATAAGTGCTAAGCACAGTATATACGGTGATTTTGATTACGATGAGCCCGTGTTTAATAACAAATACAAAACGGGTGGTGGTGTCAGCGTTAATACATTCGCTGTTGGCAAACAGCTTGCAGATTTGAATATTACCGGTACCTCGCAAATTGCCTATGGGTTTATCGGCAAGCAAATGTGGCGCAAAAGAGACAGTCGCATGTTCACGTCATTGCGTTTGAGCCTGAAAAAAGCCACAAGCAAGATCGCAGGTAATACTGACGGCCTCGACAAATTAACAGTCCTGAAGTTAAGCAATGACTATTCAGCGCATACTCACTTTTTGGGCAATGCCTATCACGAATTGAATATTTCGCTGAGTGTCGGCCTGCCTTCTTTTCTGGGTTCGATGGATTCCACTGGTAGTGGTACATCAACCAGAACAGGCGGCTCTGGTGCACACGCGGGTGGTAACTTCACCAAAATTACTCTGAGTTATAATCGTTTGCAGCAACTCAACAGATTACAGTCGATACTGTATCGCTTCGACTCTCAGTATACTTCTAACCTGCTCACATCATTAGAGCAGTTCTCATTAGGTGGGCCTGACACTGTCAGATCGTATCCTGTAGCAGATGCCCTGACAGACAGGGGGGCATTTTATTCGGTCGAATGGATAGCTAAATCGTCCCCGGATATACCAAGAACATGGTTGAACAAGCTTCAGCTATCCCTTTTTGTTGACTATGCCACCGGCTCAACCATAGATCCGTTAGTCAATGAGCTGGCGTCAGTATCTATGGGGGCCATAGGTATTGCGGCTCAGGTGGAACCGTTTAATGCAATGACCGCCAGGATCGATCTATCGCTGGCGCGCTTTGGTTCGGCACCCGTTGGTGACCGTACATTACCGTTTTACTTCCGTCTCGTCTTTCCGTTTTAACAACAGGTTGCCTTTGTGATACTTTATGTAATATGTGGTCGCGGATGGATGCTTGCATCTTCATGCAGAGGTTTAATGAGTAACTGTAAATACTTGTTGTCGCTACTTGTTTGTAGCCTTGTTATATCCGTACTGCTTACATCGCAGAACGTGATGGCCAGTCCTCAGGGTGGTGTCATCGTGGGTGGCACTGGCGCAATCACAAGTCCAGATAGCGCCACCACCAATATTCAGCAAAATACGCAGTCGATGGCAATCGACTGGCAGTCATTCAATGTGTCATCAAACGAACAGGTGAATTTTTCACAGCCCGGTTCCACTTCTGTAGTACTCAATAATATTCACGACCAAAACGCCAGCCAGATATTTGGCTCTATCAATGCCAATGGGCGTGTATTTCTGGCCAACCCGAATGGAATCATTTTTGGTGCAGGTTCTACTGTCAATGTAGGCGCGCTGGTGGCAGCTGGAATGAACATCTCGACATCAGATTTTATGTCGGGTCATTATAGTTTTGGTTCTGATGGTCAGTCAGGGCCGGTCATCAATCACGGATTATTGCAGGCAGCCACCGGTGGTAGCATCGGTCTGATCGGTAGCAATATCGTCAACGACGGCATGATTGTCGCCAACTACGGAAAAATTGAACTCGCCACTGGCAGCCAGGCCGTGATTGATTTTGATGGCGATGGTTTGTTGAGCATTGCGGTCAATGGTGATGTACTTAAAAACGCCAGTGGTGTGACATCAAATATCGATAACAGCGGCCAGCTAACCGCTGATGGTGGCCAGGTGCTTCTGACCTCCAATGCGGCACAGAATGTGTTCGACCAGGCAATCAATAATACCGGC